>NZ_CP087131.1:0-301401 GCF_020911865.1 Chryseobacterium sp. C-71 | reverse complement strand
CGTTATCCTCAACTGATAAAGAAATATCAAAATTGCTCAGGAAATACGAAAGCGCACTTGCATGTTTTGCATTTTCTTCAACAATTAAAACTTTCTGCGGCGACTTTTTCAAGGCATCTTCAATTTTTTTGAAAACATCTGTCATTTGTTCCATTGCAACAGGTTTATTAATGAAGTCGATCGCTCCTTTCATTAAACTTTCCTTTTTTACATGTAGCGACGACATCATATGTACCGGAATTGGTTTTGTCTGAGGATTAGATTTCAACTCGTCCATTACTTTCCAACCGTCTTTTACAGGAAGCTGAACATCCAGTAAAATCGCAGCTGGATGGTATTGCATCGCTGCAGATAATGCCTGGTCGCCTCTTACCACCACAACACCTTTGTAATTTTGCATTCTGGCAAATTTCAATAAGGCGATAGCAAAGTTGGTATCATCTTCAACGATTAATATTACTTTATCGTCTTTTGAAATGTTGTTTCGGTCGTCATCAACGTCTTCTGGAATTTCCAAATGTTTGAATGCAATTTCAATCTCATTTTCCTGATAATCAATAATCTGTTTAATTTCTTCAACATCTTCTAAAATAACGTCAACCAAATTCTGATCTGAATTTCCAGTTGAAACAGTCTGATTTCCTTTCAGACTTTCGCTCATCGGAATGATCAAACTGAATTCGCTTCCTTCGTTGACTTTGCTTTTTAAATCTAAATATCCACCCAATAATTTAGCAATTTCCCGGCTGATAGATAATCCTAAACCGGTTCCTCCAAATTTACGCTGCGTAGACCCGTCTGCCTGCTGGAAAGCTTCAAAAATAATTTTCTGCTTGTCTTCCGGGATTCCAATTCCTGTGTCTTTTACAGAGAATGTGATGAAATCTTTATTTTTAGGATCTTTTTTAATGTTTAAATCTACGCTTCCTTCTTTTGTAAATTTCAAAGCATTGGACAAAAGATTTCTCAAAACCTGATCCAAACGCAGACGGTCTGTTTCAAGGCTTTTTGCTAAATCTTCTTCAATATTGATATTAAATTCAATTCCTTTTTCTTTAACCAAAGGATTCATTAAATTTTTCAAATCTTTTACGACTTCATCAATCACAACATCCTGATATTCCAGAGACATTTTCCCGGATTCTATTTTAGCTAAATCTAAAATTTCATCAATCAAAGTCAACAAACTGCTACCGGAACTCTGAATCACTTTTGCAGATTCAATCTGATCTTCATTCAGGTTTTCATCAGGATTTTCTGCCATCAAACGTGATAAGAGAAGAATTGAATTCAATGGTGTACGCAGTTCGTGCGACATATTTGCCAGGAATTCAGATTTGTATTGTGTACTTAAAGCCAACTCTTCAGCTTTTCTTTGAATTTCAATATTTCTTTCAGCAATCAGCTGATTTTTTTCTTCTAATAATTTTGAACGTTCTTCCAATTCAGTATTGGTTTGCATCAGTTCTTCCTGCTGCACTTTCAGTTCTTCTTCTGAAGCCTGTAATTTTTGAGTCTGTGCTTCTAGTTCTGTATTCAGATTTTCTAGCTCTGAATGTTGAACTTGCAATTCTTCAGACTGAGCCTGAGTTTCCTCCAATAAACGCTGTTCTTTCTCACGACTTTTTGCAGATCGTAAAGCAATGGCAATATTTCTGGAACTTTCTACAAAATAATCGATTTTGTCCTGATCAAAGTTTTCATTTGAACTTACCTCTAAAACCCCAATCGTCAAACGATCAGACATGACGGGAACCAACAAAATAGCATTGATTTTCACTTTACTGCTTGCAAAAGTAACTGCAAAATCATTTTCATTTAAGTCATTGAATGCTTTCGGCTTTTTCTGTGCAAAAACCTGCCCCACCATTCCTTCTCCGGAATCGAAGATCTGCTTCATACTGTTTTCTAAACCAAACGAACTGCTCAACTTCAATTTTCCATCATCCATCAGATAAACTGCACCGTTGATACAGTTTCCGTAATCGATCAATTGGCTGAGAGCATCATTGGTTACTTGCTTCACCGACTTATTTCCCACCAAAGATTCATTTAATAAAGCTAAACCTTTCTGTCTCCAGTCGCTTTTATTGATCTTATCAAAAGATATTTTCAGAGAGTCGGTCATGTGATTTAATGAATCTACCAGATCACCTAAGTCTCCGTCGTATTCATCTTCCACTCTTTGGTTGTAATCACCGTTAGAAACTCTGTTCGCAACCTGCTGAATTACGTTTACTCGTTTTGAAATTTCAATATCTTTTGCTTTTAATTCTTTTTCCAGTTTATCTCTTCTGATCAAATCATTACGTAATTTAATATAGAAAAATATCGTCACGATCATTGCTGCCAGAGATGAAAAAACAATAAACAGAACAGTTGTATTGGATGATTTGTCGAGATCTTTATTTTTTTTCTCAAGTCCGCTTTCCTCAAACTGTACAAAGTCCTGTACAAGTGAACGGCATTTATCCATGTACAATTTGCTCATTTCAATCTGCTCCTGCGTCATCGCAATTCCTTTCCGTCTGTTCTCAACAAAAAGTTTCAGATTGTTGATATTCCCATCAACATTTTTTTCCAAATCTTTAAGACGAGCCAACTGAGAAGGCTCTGTGATATCAAGCGATTTTGCCTTTTCTATTGACTGAGAATATGCTTCTAAACTTCGGTTATATGGATCGAGAAAACTTTCTTTTCCGGTTAATTGATAACCACGGTTTCCGGTTTCCGCATCTAAAAGTGCGATCAGAACGTCTTTCACAGCGGTAACTGATCTTCTGCTTTTAGAAACGCTTTCGCGGTGCTGCATCTGATTTTGGATGCTTAAATATGATGCGACCGAACTCGCAATTAAAATCAATAGAGAAAACCCGATTCCGAACTGGAGGTTTCTTATCACTTTTTTCGGCATAAAATTAATTTAAAGGTAATGTGAAATAAAATGTAGAACCTTCTTCTACTTTACTCGAAAGACCAATGGTTCCGTGGTGTTGCTTGATGATTTCAGAACAAATGTACAAACCGATGCCCATCCCCTGAAACTGTACAGAAGATTCTTCCACACGGTAAAACTTACGGAAAACCGCATCCTGCTTAAACTCAGGAATCCCAATTCCGAAATCGGTGACGCTCACTTTCACTTCGTCGTCATCCACAAATGTGGTAACAATCACCTGATTGTTTTCCGGTGAATATTTAATAGCGTTGGTTAAAAAATTAATCAAAACCTGTTCAATACGGATGGCATCGAAGTCAATCAACTGGTCAATTTTTCCGATGTGGCGATCGATTTTCACATTCGGATTATCATTGGTCTGTAAAATGGTATCAATCGTATTGTTGATCAGTTTTTCTAAATCTGCAGGTTTTTTATTGATTTTAAGCTTACCGTTTTCGATTTTAGAAACATCTAACAGATCGGTAATCAATGTGTTTAGCTTTTCTATCTGATCTAAAGCTTTAGTGACGAAAACTCCTTCACTATTTTCTGTATTGCGTTTCAGTTTACGATCCAGCAACTGCATGTATGCTTTAATGCTGGTTAAAGGAGTTTTGAGTTCATGGCTGGCAATACTCAGGAATTCATCCTTTTCTTTTTCCACTTTTTTCTGGTCTTCAATATCAGTGAACGTTCCGACCCAGTTTTTTAATTTTTCATTCTGATAAACAGGCGACATTCTTAGTAAATGATATCTGTAATCGTCGGTAATTCTATTTTTAATTCTTACTTCTAACTCGAGTGCTTTTCCTTTTTTTCTACAACGCTGAAACTCTTCTTCAATATTCAGATCATCGATATGGGTTTCGGGAAAATGCTGGTCAGATTCAGAATATTCAAACCATTTTCTGTTGACGAAGTTCACTATTCCATCCTCATTTAAAGTAAATGCAATCTGTGGCAAAGCTTCGAGCATTAGCTGAAAATGATCAATTTCAGACTTCATAGAAACCTGTGCTTCTCTTCTTCCCTTTACCTCCAATTCCAGACTTTGCTGAGCTTTCTTCATCGCAAGATTATTCTCCTGAAGATTGTAGAAAGTTTTTACTTTCAGCATCAGAATATCCGGATCGATGGGTTTTGTCACATAATCTATCCCTCCCGACTTATATCCTTTGGTAATAAATCTTTTATCGGTATTGACTGCGGATAAAAATATAATAGGAATTTCTTTGGTTTTGCTGTATCCGGCAAAAGTTTCGGCGACTTCAAAGCCATCCATTCCGGGCATCTGAACATCCAAAATAATCAATGCATAATTATTTTTCAATGCCTTACCCAAAGCTTCTTCTCCTGAACTTGCAGTATCAACCTGGAAGTCTTTAGACTCTAATAATTTTTTTAGCGAAAAAATATTGTTTTGGTTATCATCAACAATTAAAATCATAAGACGTAAAATAATCTGGTAAACAGGTTACACTTTTATTAAGCTACCAAAAATACTTACAAATTTTTAAAAAACACAGGATTATTTTAGGAATATTCACGTCGTAAATACTAAAACAAGAAAACAAACAATATATAATATTTTACTGATAAAGTATTAATACTGCGCATTCTCAATAGTTTCGATACCACAAGAACTAAATTAAATTAGAAATTCGCCTTTTAAATTATCAATCATTAAAACAAAACTCTGCCTGAAAGTTTTTACAACAATAAATTTGGCACAGTTTGTTCTATGATTTCACCATAAAAAATTGAAATTATGACTTACCAAGAAGCCGTTCAGCATAAAAAAGAATCCTTGAAAAATGCAGATGAATCTCTGCTAAAATTATATCACATCGTCATCACTCCTGCCAACACTGACGAAAGTTTCAAACACATTGAAGACTTTTCAAAAAATCCTGAAGCCTTCGATGATGAAAGTTGCAAAAAGTATTGTACTGATGACGAATATCAGGTGGTAAGCTTTAAGAAAGAAGAAGAAAATTAAAGGTTTTCGTATTTCATTTTATTGATTACCGGATTTGCATACATCGCCAAAAAACCTTCTTTTAGAACATCATCAGAAACATCGATTCTCATTTCGAGCCTTCTTTCAAATAATTGCTTTTCTTTTTCGGTGTAGTTTTTCGAAAACTGATGGGTTTCATGGAGCAAATCGTAAGCGATAAAATTCGTTGGCCAAAGCTGATAGTTTTGAATAATAGAATCATCGATCACCTGCGCAATAGCTTGTAATTGTCGGTTTTTATGATCGTATTGAGTTGCAATTTCATCATATTCTGACTCTAGAACTTTTCCTGCATGAAGGTGGATACGTTTTTTCTGACCCAATACTCCACTCATCATTGTGTTGAAATCTTCATCTTTGGCTTTTACATAAATCTCGTCATTATGCTTTGCTAAAAGTTGAGGCATTTTCAAAACATCCGTCGGATCGTATTCATAAGAAATTGATAACGGAACAATTTTAACTTTCTTGAAAAATTCTGCGAGTGAAATTCCTTCAGAAGCCATTGCAAGCATTTTTAGAATACCTTGCTGCGTTGAGTCGTTTCCATCTTTGGTACGACCTTCACGCTGGGCAATCCAAACTGAACGATTTTCTAAAAATAAAAGTTGAAAAATGTATTCAGACATCAATTTTGAACTCTTCAGTTGTTCACGTAGCGGCAATCCTCTTTGTACCAAAAAATTACGATTGAGCTTTGCTAATTTGTGAAGGAAAGTTTGTTGAACCAGATTATCTCCAATCGCAGAAGCGGTCATCACATGACCATTTTCCAACAAAATCAAGTTCAGCAATGATGTATCTAAAATAATATCCCGATGATTAGAGACAAACAGATAAGCAGTATTTTTATCCAATTGATCAAATCCCGAATGAGTTAATCCTTGAGAACTCGTTTCTAAGATTTTCCGAATCGTATGTGAAATAAAATTCTTCTGAAAATCGTGTATTGAATGTGTTTCTTTCAAATTTTCTGACCAAATTTTTTCATCAGTTTCAGGAAATGTGAAATTCATCAGCGCTTTCATCATGGGATGGCGGACTATACTTTTCACTGCTTCATTGACTTCGCAGTCATCAAAAGATCTGATATCATCAAACTTCGACATGGAATTTCTAAGGTTTAAAAAACAATTTGCAAAAGAACAAAAAATTATTGACGTGTCCTTACTAAGTTCAAATGACATTTGTATGTGACGAATACCTTTCTATTTTTTGAAAAAATTAAAAACATCAAAGGCGTTTTTTCCAACTCAAGTATTTTAATTAAATTAGATTTTCAGAAAGTGAATTCGTAATTTGTTTATGAATGCGCCCAAAAAACCAAATGAATTTAAAAAAGTGAGTCAGCAAACAGCCAATTTTTATAATAGATTTTCAGTTTTATACCCTTTGATAGATGTATTTTTAAAACCGCAAAAAAGAAAACTTTTTGATGAAATCAACACTCTTCCGTTTGGCAAATTGCTTGAAATAGGCGTTGGAAACGGAGCTCATCTGCCTCTATACAAGACCCATGACATCACAGGCATCGACACATCATTAAATATGCTTGAAATTGCCAGAAAACAAAATATAAGCAATATCAATCTGCTACAGATGAACGGAGAAACACTTTTATTTGAAGACCAAAGTTTAGATTATGTCGTTTTATCTCACACTATTGCTGTAGTAGACAATCCCGAAAAATTACTGGAAGAAAGCTACCGGGTTTTAAAACCAAATGGGAAAATATTCATCCTCAATCATTTTACTCCTAAAAATTGGCTGAGAATGATAGACTACTCTTTTCATTTTTTTTCAAAAATATTTCACTTTAAATCTGTTTTTCATATTGAAGAATTAAAAACTTTAGAGAAGTTCAGACTAGATAAAGAGGTTGATTTTGGTACTTTTTCTTATTTTAAACTTTTAATTTACTGCAAGTCGTGAAAAAGAAATATTTTTTAATCATCATATCTTTATCAATCAGCTTGTTCATCTACTTGTTTTACCGAACAGAAAAAACTGTGGCTACAGATCTTTTTATTTCGCTAATTTCATTGGATAGATATGTTGGTTTGAAAGAAAGCATTGTGAGTAATTTAACGCTGAACGAACACATCATCAATTCGTTGCCTGAAGGTTTGTGGGTTTTCTGCATCACCTTAACCTCTAAAAATTTATTCTTAAAAATCGGAAATAGAGAAATTAATCTCCTTTTTTTACCATTAATATTCTCAATAGGTTTAGAATTTTTTCAGTTGTTCAAATTGACTAACGGACGGTTTGATTTTTGGGATATTGGTTTCTCCATTGCTTTTTGGGCGATTGCAAATTATGTTGTGAAACATGAAAACGTAAGGCAAAACATTCTTCGTCCGTTAAATACAAACAGCTTGATTTGTGTTTTGAGTTATCTTATCGTTTATTTAGCTCACGTTTGGGAATAGATTATGGAAAAGAAAATCATTATTGCCTGTTGTTTTATTTTAGGTCTTACTTTTTATTATTATCCTGTTTTTGATCATAATGGAATTACTTATTTAATAATTTTCACATGCTTTGTTGGAATTTGTTTTGCCGGCGCAAAACTTTATAACCCAAGTGATGAAGTTACTGATTATGATACCATAGAAAAAGAAATTACTGAGCTTGAAAATTTCAACGGAATTTTTGAGTACAAAATAGAAGGATTTTATTTTACCCAAAATGAATTGACTAATTTTGTACGGTGGGACGAGATTACAGAGGTTAATTCTTTCAGTATTCAGTTACAATATCGGGAAAGACAAAACGGAATCGAAATTATAACCAATCAAAAAAGCTATGAGTTTGTCTCCGAAAATACGTTGGGAATTGAAAAATTAAGCAATCAGCTTTTTTATCATCTGCCAAATTGGAAATTGGATGCATCAGTGAATACCATCAACAATCATGGTCTCCAAAAAGCAAACTTGTTTACAAAAATACAAGAGTAATCAATTAGTTTCAAAGCTCTTTGATCTTATAGATCAAACTAAAAATTTAAATAGAATATTATGTCCATAACAAACGAATCAGAATTAATCGGAATGCAAAAAGCCAGTCATGCTGTTGCATTTACTTTAAAGCAGATGATTGAATACGCTCAACCGGGTATGACAACAAAAAACCTTGACGAATATGGAGCAAAAATACTATCAGATCTGGGAGCAAAATCTGCTCCTTTTTTAACTTACGGATTTCCGGGGCATACCTGCATAAGTGTTGACAACGAATTTTGTCACGGCATTCCTTCAGAAAAGAGAATTTTAAAGGAAGGAGATTTAATTAATATTGATGTTTCCGCAGAACTCGATGGTTATTGGTCAGACAACGGTGCTTCATTTGTAGTTGGTGAAGATATTCACCACCATCAGAAATTGGTAAATGCTTCTAAAGATATTTTAAGGAAAGCCATTAGCAACATCAAAGGCGGTGTGAAAATTTCTGAAATAGGACATTTGATGGAAACCGAGGCTAAAAAAAGAGGTTACAGAGTAATCAGAAATCTTGGCGGGCATGGTATAGGAAGAAGTTTGCACGAGCAACCGGAAGAACTAATGAATTATCGAAATCGTTTTGACCAAAGACGATTCAGGAAGAATTCTGTGGTGGCCATTGAAACATTTATTTCGACAGATTCATCGTATGCAACAGAACTGAACGACGGCTGGACAATGGTTGGCGATAAAGGCGGATATATGGCGCAACACGAGCATACTATCGTGATCACAGACGGAAAACCAATTATTCTTACAGAAGAAAATGAAATATTTAATTAAGATTAATCTTTTATTTGAATTAAATTTTCACTAAATTTTATTTACTTTTAAAAAATTATAATCCATAAATCGTTTTAATAACGATATTTACGTGAATTGGAATACGTTTTGTTTAGCTAACAAATCTGAACTAATCACTGATGGAAAAAAACAAGCCTAGCCAGAAAAGTAACCGCAAAAAATGGCTGATAAGAATTTCGGTCGTAATTGTTGTAATTTTTGCGGCGTTCCCTTTTGCACTGGACTTTTTTTTGCAAAGAAAGCTTCCTGATTTAATCAATAAAAAAACACCGTACCAGCTTCAATTGAAAAACTTCGATCTGAGCTTGGTTTCCGGTGATTTTTCGGCAACCGATTTAAAAATTTCTACAAAAAATCCGAATGATAAGAAAATTACACAAATACAAGGAACGATAAAAAAAATTGAGATTCATGATTTCAGCATCTGGAAAGCTTTGTTCAATAAATCGTATCACGCCGATCAATTTCTGTTGTCGGATTCTGATGTAAAAATTAAACTCGCTCCAAAGACTGATAAAGAAAAAAAATCTACAAAAAAAACAGATTTACACATTAATAACATTGTGTTTAGCAATGTTTTTGCTGATATTACGAGTTCTGATGGCAAACCCGTCTTCATGGGGAAAAACATCAACATTAAACTAAAAGACATTGAGCAGAATGACGATGATTCAAAAATCCCTGTAGCTTTTAAAGAATTTAAAATTGATGCCAAGGAAGTGCATATTGGTGTCAACGAATTCTATCAAATCAATGCAGATCAGATATTTGCGGCTAATAAAACGTTAGATTTAAGAAAATTTCATCTTCAGCCCATTCAGAAGCCTGAGAATTACAATGCAAAAAACATCTTTGATTTTTCTTCGGAACGTCTTCTGGCAAAAGATTTTAACATCAGTAAAGACTCTCTGATTGTTTCAGATATCATTTTCACAAGTCCCGATTTAAAAGTTACTTCTACAGGAAAGAACATTGTAGAAAAAGATAAGAATCCAAAAGAAGTTGAAATGAAAATCGGATTGAAAAATATCGATTTTAAAAAGGGTAAAATAGCTGTTTTGCAAGCCAATAGAGATAAAACGGCTTCGGTTGAAAACTTTAATTTTAAACTGACCAATATTGTTTTTGATAAAAACACGGTGAAAGAAAAGATACCTTTCAGATTTACCAATCACGATATTGAAGCAGACAATATTTATTTTAAAGCCAACAATCTTCAGGCATTAAAAATTAAGAAAATTTCTTCCCGTAATTCAAATATTATTGTTGAAAAATTCCAGATGATTGCGTTGGGAAAAAGTGACAATAAGGATTTATTTAACGTAAAAACGGATGAAATTAAGATCATCAACAACAAAACTAAATATATCGGTCAGAAACTGAATATTCAGTTTGACGGTTTGGAAGTCAAAACTCCGGAAATTAAAGTAATTTCAGCTGCTCAAAAATCGAAGCCGAAAAAAGGAAAATCTGAAACTCCTGAATTCAATGCAAAACTTGGTTTTATTAAAATTTCAAATGGTAAAATTTCACAAAGCAGCTTAGGTAAAGAAAAATTATCGGTGGGTAAATTTGATATTCATCTGAATAATATTGTTTCAAACAATGAGCAGCTGAAAAAAGATTTGCCAATCAATTTCTCAAGTCATTTAATAACTGCTCAGAAAGTATTTTTAGATGCAGGAAAATACTACACTTTAAAAATAGGTGATGTGAAAAATTCCGGAAAACAGACGGAGATTAAAGATTTGAAATATCTTCCAAAATACTCGAGAGCAGGTTTCAGTAAAGTGATTGCGAAAGAAAGTGATTTGTATACGATTACAGTGAAAAAAATCGGAGTTACAGATTTTAATTCAAAACTATTTAAAAATCAACAAATTGACATCAGCAAGGTTGATATTGATGGTCTGGACTGTAATATTTATCATGATCTGGCACCACCCGATGATACCGAAGCACGATATCTCTTCAGCAAAAAACTGCGTGGAATGAAAATGCCGATGTTTGTAAAAAATGTAGCCATCAAAAATTCTAGTTTGGAATATGAAGAGAATGCTGAAAACAGTAACATTCCAGGGAAATTAACTTTCGACAAATTTGGAATTAATATCACGAATGTTAACAACGGAAAGATAAAAGGCAGACCAACCGTAATTAACGCTGAAGCTCGATTCGCTTTCTACGGAAAAGCAGATACACAAGTCAATTGGAAATTTGACGTGATGAATATGGAGGATAAATTTACCATTAATGGAAAAATCCTAAAACTGTCTGCGGAAAATGTAAATCTCTTTGTACGACCGTATCTGAACGTAACTTTAGACGGAAACATAGATTATCTGAAATTTGATTATTACGGAAACAATGCCGGTATTGCAGGAAATTTCTACTTTAAGTACAATGAAATGTATGTGAATTTTCTGAATAAAAAAGGCAACGAAAGAAAGCTTCTCTCAAAAGTTGCCAACTGGTTTGTGAAAAACGAATCAACAGGCGAACCTGACCATGTCGTGATTGAGAAAAAACGAGAATCCGACAGAAGTTTTTTCAGTATGCTTTGGCAAGGAATTATGGAAGGATTGAAAAAATATCTAATTTAAAATTTATTAAAAACCTATCTTAATTTGAGTTAAGATAGGTTTTTATTGTTTGCATTACTCCAAAATTGTTGTTACACAAAGCCTCAAATTTTGCTGCTTCTTTTACTGAAGGATGAGCATTTTCCATTGCATAAGAATATTCTGCTTTTTTGAGCATTTCGATATCGTTCATATAATCTCCAAAAACCATGGTCTGTTGCGGAGTTATATTTAATGTTTTCTGAAGTTTTTCCAATGCATTTCCCTTGTTGATATCTTTATTCATAATATCTAACCAAAATTTACCTGAAACAACAACCTCAAGATTATATTTTTCAAATTGTTTTAGTGTAGAATACAAATGTTCCTCTGAACCTTCGGGATGATAAACTGCTATTTTAAAGATGCTGTCATCCACACTTTTTGTAAGATCTTCTACATACTGATTTCCAGTGTAGAATTGAGCGATATAATCAATGAAATCCTGATTGGTAGATTCATAATAAGCTTTCTTTTTACCGGAAACCACAACGGTAGCTCCTTCAATTCCTCTTACGGTTGTGATGATTTCCTCGACATATTGCTCTTCCAGTTTATCGGCAAACAATTCTTCATTTTTATAAATCATGTAGCCACCGTTTTCAGCGATGAAAGCCATTTCATTTTCTTTGTCGCCAAAATATTTGGTAATTCCTAGCATCTGCCTTCCGCTTGCGGGAACGAAAAGAATATTTCTTTTTTTGAGTTCTTCATAGATTTCCGGAAATTCCGGACTTACTTCATGTTTTGAATTGAGAAAAGTCCCATCCATATCGGTCACAATCATCTTTATATCCTTCATAAATCATTTATTTTCTTTGCAGAAACATTCTTTAAATATCAAATATAGTGGATAATAGCTGAAATATTGCCCATCAAAGAAAATGATAACATTATTTTAACAATAAACAGCTTGAATTTATTTGATAAGTTTATCTTATATATTTTAGAATTAAACTTATAAGATCTTGTGGTTCGATGTGCAACATTCGTTTCAGTTTCTTCTAAAGGAATGATGTAGCTGAACATTGATAGTTTAATACATTTGTAAAAACAATGATAATCGTCGGATGAAATTTAATATTACCAATATAAAGTTGACTTGATTTAAGGATTTATTTATAAATTTTTCCTAAATATTTTTCATTGAAACTAATAATTAAAAATAAAAAATCATTGTCTGAACATCCTTAAAAGCCGTTTTAAAGAATTTTTACGTAAGAATTTATAAATCATGACAGCACAAGTTTGCTAATTGAACCAAACGAATCTATCTTTGAAATAAGAAAAATGACAAGAAAAATACACCAATCAAATAATTACTTATAAATAGACACCACACCATTTCACTTTATATTAACAAAGGCAAAACTTCACTGTTTTGCCTTTTGTTTTTTCTTCGATTTTACATTCTCGAGATCATTCTATGATTTAAAAATATTTTTATTGTTTTTTTATTATCTCTGTGATATGTTGGCTTTGTTTTTGCCAAGCAACGGTATATGAAAACAATATTTATCGTAGAAGATGAGACAGGCATCAGAGATGCATTACAGTTGCTCCTGTCATTCGAAAATTATGATGTAAGATCTTTCTCAACTGTGGAAGCATTCAACAACAGAGACCAATCTGTAGTTCCGGATATCTTTATATTGGATGTTATGCTGCCGGATGGTTTAGGTACAGATTTGTGTAATCAGCTTAAAGAAGCACCTGAAACCTCAAATATCCCGGTGATGATTATCAGCGCACACGCTAAAGCTGAGAATGTAACTCAGTCTTGCCAAGCAGATGAATTTATCCCAAAACCTTTTGACATTGATGATGTTCTTGTGAAAATAGAAAAACTGACAACTCAATAGATTCTTATTTTTACTTTATAAATTTTTAAACAAATAAAAGCTCCAAAGTCTTTAGATTTTGGAGCTTTTATTTAAAATCATCTCAATTAATTTCGAGATTCTAAATGTTTTTTAATGAAATTGAATAAGCATTTATCCAAACAAATTAACGACGAAAAAATCATGATGCAATTTTAGAATCATTATTTTTGCTGAAAAATATTTGGGAATGAAGAATGCCTTAAGCTGGATTTTGATTTTACTCATTAGTTTTTTCTTTTTGAATAACTGCTTGCAAACCAATGTTTACAAGGAGATATCTAATGACCAGTCTTTCATTGATAATATCAGAAAGCTCTATTCATCTGGTGACTCTTCAAAATGGCCAAAACCCATACTTGATGAGATGGCAATACCTCATTTTTCAGAGATAGGGCATTTACCTAAAGTAGAATTCCCGGAAGATAACGCCTACTCTATTGATAAAGTAGTATTGGGGAAAACCCTTTTTTTTGATCCAAGATTATCAGCTTCTAATCAAATTGCCTGCGCTTCATGCCACGACCCTGAATTAGGCTGGACAGATAACAGAACTCTATCCTTCGGGCACGACCGCCAATTGGGCACCCGAAATGCAATGACGCTCATGAACATAGCTTTTGCAAAATCTCTCTTTTGGGACGGCAGAGCTGAAAGTATAGAAAAGCAATCCCACATCCCTATCGAAGATTTAAGAGAAATGAATCAGCATATTGACATCGCCACAGGGAAGATTGCGAAAATAAAAGGCTATGAAGTACTTTTTGAAAAAGCATTCGGAAGTAAAGAGGTTACTAAAGACAAGATAGGAAAAGCAATTGCAACTTTTGAGAGAACATTAATAAGCCCTCAGAGTAAGTTTGATCAATTCATTGATGGGCAGGCTGCTCTTTTTTCTGATGACGAGGTGATGGGGCTGCACCTTTTTCGTACCAAGGCACAATGCATGAACTGTCACAGCTCAGGTTATTTTTCAAATAATCAATTTGAAAATGACGGAACTTCTTTATTAGGTTCAAAACAGGAAGATTTAGGAAGATATTTAGTCACTAAAGATCCGAATGATGCAGGTAAATTCAGAGTACCCACATTAAGAGAAGTGACTCTTACAGGTCCGTGGATGCACAACGGATCACTTACCTCTTTGCGGGATGTTCTTACTTTTTACAGCAAAGGAAACTCTGAAATATCTCAGAAAAAGTCAACCGTTCACGAAGGAATTACGTTAACATCACAAAAATCTGAAATACTGAAGTTTTTAGATTTGAACGAAAAAGAAATTACTCAGCTGGAAGCTTTTTTGGGAACATTGAGTACGAAAATCCAAAGATTGACCCCGCCGGAACTTCCAAAATAACTTTTAAGTTAATTGAATTTCAATATATTAATTTAAAATTTATCTAAAAAAAATGGACGGTAAAAATTTACCGTCCGTTATGATTTTCATTGTGTTATTTACCTCCTCCACTATTTTTCTCAACATCGGTTTTTGTATTTTCTTTCACTTTTTGATTCCCAAATCTTTTCACAAAGGAAAGTGAGAAACCGTACCAGTCGGATTTTGATGAATTTCTGAATGTTCCGATTTGGCTGTAAGATGTTGCATCAAAATTGGGTCTTTGAAATATATTCATTAGCTGTAGACTAACTTCCATTTGTGTTTTTGGGAAAATCTTTGTTGCTGAAATATTATGAAAAACATTGGTTTTGTTAGCATAAGAATTTCCGTTATTCTGATTTGAGATTTCTACCCAAGCGCTCAAATTAATATTTTTATTAAAAAGATTGGTGTAAGTTAAATTACTGGATCCAGCCCAAAAACTTATATAATCTGCTCCTTTAAGATCATTTCTTGCATTAAAATCGCTGTTATCAATATAATTATAACCAAAACTTAGATTCACACTTAGTTTATTCTTCAGGAAAGATTGATTAGTGTTCGCATAAAGGAAATACTTGTGCACATTTCCTGTAAAATTACTTTCCTGTGAAATGGTTTTATTATCTTTTGGTGTTGCTCCGGTTTGTACCACATAATCAGTCCAATAATCCTGATTGGTAAAGGTATATCTTGCCGAAAGAAAGTATTTTTTCATAAAGCCAAACTTCATGTAAACTCTGTCACTTGGGTTAGGATTTAATTCCATATTCCCGCGAGTATACATTCCGTCGTTTCTTGGCAATAAAAACGGGTTAAACTCAGAATACCAAGGTCTCCAAAGATTTCTGGTGTAGGTTAAACTTAAATCATATTTGTCTGTAAAAGAATATTTCAGCAATAAATTAGGCAAAAATCGTCCGTAAGAATCTTTCCTTGAAGTTCCTGCAATGTCCTGACCTATTTTATAATCTATATATTCATAACGAATACCTACTCTCGTTTCTAATTTTTTGAAAAAAGTTTTCGTAAAATTGGCATATAAAGAGTTGATATTGTCTTTATATCTGAATGTATCATTTCTGCTTAACCCTTCCGGTAAAATTCCATACAAAGAGTTTGGAATGACGTTATTATGAAAGTCCATTTTACCACCGACTTCAAAAGTTGCTCCCGATTTTCCTAAAGGCTGAGTATAGTCTACTTTCAAATAATAATTTCGGTTTTGAAGATCAGTTAAAACTCCAATTTCGTCCAAAGAAGTTGCTCCTGTACTGGTTATTGTATTTTTAAGATAATAACTGTTATCCTTTTCAGAATCGTAATTTGTCCCTAAATTAACATCTAAAATTCTGTTTTTTTCTTTGTCGTAATATTTATAAAAAACATTCGTTCCAAAAGTCGGATTTGATGATGATGAAGTCTGATTTTGGAAATAAGAACGGTTTAATTGATCATTTTCAAAAATCTGAGCATTGGTTTCGGAGCTGTTGCTTCTTATTCCCTTATAAAATTCTAGAATTGTACCAATGCTGTTTTTATCGTTGAGTTCGTATTCAGAAGTTGATGAAATAGACGGATTTTTACCTTTGTAAATGATGTAGTTATCAATTTTGGTAACCTCATTATTTTCGTATAAGGTATTAAGCAAAGAGTTTTCCTGCACAAAAGTATTGTCACTGTAACTTCCGATAAGGGTTTGTGTAAATTTTTTCTTATGATAGTTTAAATTAAAATTGGTGTACTGAGAATTTTGAGTATTCTGCCTGTTATTAAAGGTTATACTGCCCTTCATTCCTTCGTCATCACGCTTTTTCAAAACAATATTGACCACAGAACCTGTTGCTTCATATCTCGAAGAAGGACTTGTAATTACCTCAATTTTCATCAGGTTATCTGCAGGAATAGTCTGAAGATATTCTTTCAACTCTTTTCCGGTAAAAACAGATTTTCTGTCGTTGATGTAGACGGTTACAGATTCACCTTCAGCTTTTAAGGCATCATTATTATCAACACTCAGCAATGGGGTCATACGTAATACGTCCCAAGTGGTGTTTCCGGCAAGAATAGAGCTGTTGGCAACATTAAAAACAGTACGGTCTACTTTTGATTGTACGGTAGGTTTTTTATAGGTTAGCGTAACAGCTTCAATTTCTTTCTCTTTCGACTGTAGAGTATCTTTTGTTGTTTGTGCGAAAGCTAAAGTTCCCGCTAATAAAATAATTGGTGCTAATATAGTTTTCATTAAAAACTGAGTTTTTTTCAATTATAAGACACCGTAAAGGGAAATTTTGTTACATCAGGCATGTGTTAAATTTAGTTAAGATGCTTTTATTATAGCTAACTCGCTTACACTCAAGTGTAAATTATTATTTAAAAAATGTTTTTTTCCAGAATAGTATTCCGTTGCAATATAAAAACATCAGATTATCAAGACCTATTCCAAAAACCAGATTTCAAAACGGCTTCCTTGCTCTAAAGGTTTATAATTTAAATAACCTTTGTGCGCTTCGATAATACTCTTGCTTAAGGTAAGCCCGATCCCGGAACCGCTTGATCTTGTAGTGAAGAAAGGAAGAAAAATTTTATCTTTTATCTCGTTAGAAACTCCTATTCCATTATCTTCTACACTCAGAATTGTTCTTTTATTAATGATTTTGATTTCTGTTTTTATAATTTTTTCAGAGGAGTCTACAACGGCATAAATTGCATTTAAATAAAGATTGATCAGACATCTTTCAATCATTTTTTGATCAGCATAGATCGTTTGATTTTCTAATGAATTGATGATCGTAATATTGTTTTTCTCAAATTCCGGCTTCAGAAAACTGAGTGCAGATTCTACAATATCTGTCAACGAAATCATTTTGAAAATAGGTTTCGGAAGTTCAGCAACCTGTCGGTAATCGTCCACAAAATTCAGCAATTGTTTTGATTTTGAATTGATGATGGTTAAACTTTCCTTCATCTCCTGTTGATCCTCTTTCTCTACAACATCCTGATTGGCAATATATTCTAAATTTTGAATCAAGCTATTGACAGGTGTTAAAGTATTGAGAAGTTCGTGCGAAATCACCTTCATCAGATTATTCCAGGCCAATTTTTCTTTTTGTTCAATAATTTTCTGCACAGATTCAAGACTGATGATGCAGAAACGGTTTTTAACATTCTGAACTTTCTTGGTACGGAGAGAAAAAGACTGCTTTACATTTTCATTGATCGAAATATCAAAAAAGTCCTGTGAATTTTCGTAATGAGTTTCGTCTATAATTTTATAAAATTCCGGTGTCTTAGATTCGTACAGTTCCCAGGAATTATATTTAGGGATCTGTAGTATTTCAAGAAAAACCGGGTTTACATAAAATACCTCCCAGTGATTATTTATCTCAGAAAGAATCATTAAACCAATTTCCAATTGATTTAAAATTTCTTCATACAAAAGTTTATACGAAGACAGCGAGAGATGCTCTTCTTTACTTTGATAGTAAAGTTTTACAGCATTATCAACCAAATTATTACCTTCTGCAATCGGGAAAAGAGAAAAATCTTTTTTCTGAATAGCCAGCAGTATTTTTTCACTTTTCTGAATGAAAGATAAAGCGGAAATTTGCGCCAAAATAACACATCCAATACTTATTGTGGTAAATAAACCGAAATTGATCAATTTATTTTTTGAATAAAAATCAAAAGCGAAAATTCCACTGACAATCGCCAGAAGAATAAATAAAAGCCAGATAAATTTTTGTTTGTTCATTTATAACTCAAATTTTTCCATTCTCCTGTAAAGTGCCGCACGCGATAATCCCAAATCTTCCGCTGCGAGAGAAATATTTCCTCTATGTTTTTTCAGAGCTTTTTTGATCAGAATGCTTTCCATTTCCTCAATATTGAGATTAATGATTGTTTTTTCCGATTCTTCATCTTGCGGCATTAATAATTTTAAATTTTTCTCATTAGAAAGAATCACACTTCTCTCGATAGAATGATCGAGTTCACGAATGTTTCCCGGCCAGGAATAAGTTGTCAATTCGCTAATCAAAGATTCATTTAAAACTAAATCAGGTTTATGATATTTCTGTTTATACTTTTCAAGGAAATAATCTGCTAAAGTCGGAATATCTTCCAAACGTTCTCTCAGACTCGGTATTTGAAGTTCTACAGTATTGATTCTATAATATAAATCTTTTCTGAAACGATTTTCAGCAACTGCTTTTTTAAGGTTTTCATTGGTTGCGAAAATAAATCTGACATCCAAACTTCGTTCCTTATTTTCTCCAATTCTTGTTAGTTTTCGATTCTGAATTAAACTTAATAATTTGGTTTGAAGATGAAGTGGAAGATTACCAATTTCGTCCAAAAACACAGTTCCATTCTGGGCATTTTCAATCTTTCCTGAATAATCCTGATTAGCATCTGTAAAAGCTCCTTTTTTATATCCGAATAATTCTGCTTCAAAAAGATTCTCAGAAAGACTTCCCAGATCGATGTGGACGAAAGGTTGATTTTTACGTTCAGATAATTCGTGGATGTGTTCTGCGAGAACGTATTTTCCCGTTCCGTTTTCTCCTAAAAGCAAAATATTAGCGTCAGTCGGCGCAACTTTCGTGATTTGTTCCATCACTTCCTGCATTGCAAAAGACGCAGTTTCTAACTGATACTGATTTGTTTTTACGCTGACATTTTCCCACTGATCCAGTTTTTTATTTTTTCTTGAAATATCTACTGCAAGATTCACTGAAGCGTATAATTTTTCGTTATTCCAAGGTTTCAGAATAAAATCGGAAGCACCGTTTTTCAGAGCTTCAACAGCCAATTCCACTTCGCCGTACGCCGTCATCAAAATGATTGGAAGCTGAGGTTCTAGAGTTTTGATTTCCTGCATCCAATACAATCCGTCTTGTCCGTTTTCAAAACCTTTCCGGAAATTCATATCCAAAAGTACGGTGTCAACTTGTTGTTCAGACAAAAACTTCAGAATATTTTTTGGCTGACTGAGACAAGTAACTTCGGTAAAAAATTTTTTGAGCCAGACTCTTGCCGAAAACAAAATATCTTCGTCATCATCAACAATTAAAATATGTGCTTCTTTTTTTCGCATGAGCTTAGTTTCTACTTTGTACTTTATACATCATATTTTGCAAATCGTCTAAAAATGTCCGTTTTCGCACAAATAGTGTCCGTTAATGAACAGTTTAAAAATATCTAAAATTATTTTCGTTCACATTTTCAGATGCTTACAAAGTTTTAAATCTCTGGTATTTGATTTGTCTAATATATTGTAAGTAAATTAGTTATCTTAAATATGGATACGAAAATAGTAAAAAAGAAATCTAAACTAAAATTAATATTAATCATCATAGCATCTGCTTTGGCAGTTTCGGTTTTTGGATGGTATTTTTTGAATCAGAAAAAAACTTACAATGTAAAACTTGAAGACATTCAGGTAGAAGAAGTTACGAGAGGAAGATTTGAAGATATGCTTATGGTTACCGCGCAAACACAATCTCTGAACTCATCTTTAGTTAATGTTTTGGAAGGTGGTGCTGTAAAGGAAATTTTTGCAGAAGACGGACAAATGGTAACCAAAGGCCAACCTATCGCAAGAGTTTACAATCCTAATACAGAATTTAATTACCTCAATCAGGAAACCGGAATCATGCAACAAATCAGCCAGATGAGAAGTTCGCTTTTGGAACTGAAGAATCAGGAATTCAATCAGGACAAAGAGTTGCTTCAGTCTCAAAATGATTATAATACAGCTTTGCAGTCATTCAATCTTCAGAAAAGATTATATGATGCAGAAATCGGGAAGAAAATAGATTATGACGTCGCACTCCAAAGTCTGAATTATCAGAAACAAAGAAAAATGATCGTGGAAAAAGGAGCTTTAAGTGAAAAAAATTCCAGAAATTCTCAGTTTGTAGCCATTAATAATTCTATCAATCAAATGGATAAAAGTCTGAACATCCTTCGTTCTAATAAAAATAATTTCCTGATTATGTCACCTGTTTCGGGAAGATTATCTTCGTTTAATATTTCGCTGGGACAAAATTTAACGACTGGCGAAAGCATTGGTAAAGTAGATTTGATGGGCGGTTACAAATTGATTGCAAAAGTGGATGAATATTATATCAACAAGCTTCAAAACGGAATTAAAGGAAGTCTTGAAATTAACGCACAGCAATTTGAAGTCATCATTACTAAAATTCTTCCCGAAGTGAAAGATGGGCAGTTTTCTGTGGAACTTAATTTCGTTGATGCTAAAGCTGAAAATCTGAAAATCGGGATGACTTTCGGAGTAAAACTTAAACTCTCTGCCGATACACAAAGCATGATGATTCCTAAAGGAAATTTCTATAAAGACACCAACGGAAAATGGATTTTTGTGGTGAAAAACAATAAAGCTACTAAGAGAAACATTAGCCTTGGGAGAGAAAACCCAATGTATTATGAAGTTGTTTCCGGACTGAAAAAAGGAGAAACCATCATTACATCAGATTATACCGAACTTAAGAAATATGAGCTTCTTGATATTCAAAAATAAATTTAAAAACTAAAAAATATAACAATGCAAAAACTACTATTGTTAATCATCACAGTGATAATCGGACTTTTCACTTCAACAACAATTATCAAAGGACAAGATTTTTCAAATAAAAATCCGGTAGAAACCAAAACTTTCGACTTAGGTTCTTTTAATGCAGTGAAATCTTCTCAGGCAATTGAAGTGGAAATTGTAAAATCCGGCGAAGACAAAGCGGTTGCTACGAGTAATTATATTTCTGAACTTAATATTGAAGTAAAGAACAAGACACTTCACATAAAATATAAACCTAATGTTTCGCTTCAAAATGCTGATACAAAGGTGATTGTTTACGTAAAAGATTTGGTAAAAGTTGAGGCCGAAAATGCATCAATTATAAAAGTCAAAAGTATTTTTAATAATGAAAATCAGACTTTTGAAACTAAAACTGCAGGGAAAATTTTCGCTGATTCAAAAGCCCAGAATGTTTATATCCATCTTAGAAATACAGGCGGATTTTCAGGAAAAATTGACACAAAAAACCTGAATGTGAATATCAATTCGGCAAGCACTGCAAAATTGAACTGCTCGGCAGACCATGCGGAAATCAATGCAGACAGCGCAAGTACTCTGGATGCAAAAAATGTGAATATTAAAACCGCAAAAGTTTATGCAACTGCAACATCATCAGTAACTTTGAGCGTCTCGCAGGAATTGACTGCTGAAGCTACTTCTTTAGCTAAAATAAAATATAAAACTTTGTCGGGAATCAAGTTTTCTGCAAGTAGAAAATCGGGCGGAACAATCGATTCAATTTAATTCAATATAAACTATAAAACTTTAAATAATACTACAATGATAAACATACAAAATCTTTCAAAAATCTATAAAACTGAAGATGTTCAAACCAATGCTTTAAACAATGTGAGCCTTAGCATAAAAGAAGGCGAATTTGTAGCAATCATGGGACCCTCAGGTTGCGGAAAATCTACTTTCCTCAATATTCTTGGGCTTTTGGATAGCGCTTCTTCAGGTTCTTATCAATTTGAATCGATAGAAACTATCGGAACTTCTGAGAAGAAAAAATCAGCAATTAGAAAGAAAAATATAGGTTTTATTTTTCAGAATTTTAATTTGATTGATGAACTCACGGTTTACGAAAATATAGAATTACCATTAATCTACAACGGTGTTTCTTCTTCAGAAAGAAAAAAACGAGTGGAGGAAATTATGGAGAAAATCAACATCGCACACAGAGCAAAACATTATCCACAGCAACTTTCCGGAGGTCAGCAGCAAAGAGCGGCAGTTGCAAGAGCATTGGTTACAAAACCTAAACTGATTCTTGCCGATGAGCCCACCGGAAATCTAGACAGCTCCAACGGAAACGAAGTGATGAATCTTCTCGCAGAACTTCACCGAGAGGGTTCTACCATTGCGATGGTAACACACTCTTCTTACGATGCAGGCTATGCTTCCAAAATTGTAAATATGAAAGACGGCGAAATTTTCTCAGAAGAGCATTCTTCCCAAAGAAAAGATGTTTTTGAAAAAGCAGATGCAAAGATTTTCGAGTAAGCTGATCAATTGAAATTATAAAACGAACCCGAAGGGTTCAATGTGAGTAGCCGTAGGTGAAACCTATGGAAAACGAATAAGAAAAACATTCATTCATCCATTTTATAACTGATCTCAGAGATTTGGAATCATTCTGTTTATCTGAGGTTTATAAAATCGTTTATCAATCATAAATTATCACTTATGTTAAACAATTGGCTAAAAATTGCCTTTATTAATTATAAAAAGAATTGGCTTTCCACTCTCATCAATTTATTTGGATTGACGATTGGGTTGACAGGCTTTATGCTTATTCTAATGCACTGGAATGACGAAGAATCCTTCGAAAAATGGAATCCGAAAAAAGACCAGATTTACGCTTTCCAAACCTACAACAAAAAAGAAAACTCTTATGGCAACAATGTTTCTATTCCGATAGCAAAACGTGCAAAAGAAGTTATTCCTGGTATCACGGATTACGTCTTGTTCAAAAGTTCAGAATTGGGCTTTAAAATAACCACTAAGTCCAAAACATTCTACCAAGAGGGTGGAATGAATGTGTCAGATAATTTTTTTGAATTTTTCCCATTCAAACTGGTTGACGGGAGTTACAAAAATGCTTTGAAAGGTGGTGGCGATATTGCACTCTCGACAACTGCCGCCAAAAATCTATTTGGTAAAACTAATGTTGCTGGCGAAAGTCTCAAGTTCAATAATAAAAATTTTGTTGTAACAGCAGTTTATGAATTACCAAAAGAAAATAGCCAGATAAAACCAGAGTTTCTTCTAAAGCCAGTAGAACCAATGAAAAACGATGAAAACCAATGGGGAAACTTCGGCTATGGGTGTTTTTTTATGCTTAAAAAAGATGCAGATCTCGAGCAGATAAGACAAAAATTTATAAAAGATATTTTCCTATATCGTGCAAGTTTAGACAAAGACTCTTCAGGAATGACGCCGCAACAATATCTCGATTTGTACGGCCCGACGGATAGTCTTCTCACACCGCTGGATGAGATAAAACTTCACGCAAAAGTGTCATGGTTTGGTCCGGTAGATTTCAAAACTTTGATGATTTTGTTTACGCTTTCTGTCCTGATTGTCATTTTATCTGCCATTAATTTTATTAATCTGAAAACGGCGCAAGCTTCTCAAAGAGCGAAGGAAATTGGCGTGAGAAAAGCCATTGGAAGTACAAAAACCAATCTGGTTCTTCAGTTTTTGATGGAAACATTTCTAATCTGTATGGCTTCTTATCTATTGGCTTTGGCTTTAACAGAACTGCTTTTGCCAAGCTTCAATAAGTTCTACGACAAGGAAATGGTAATGAACGATTGGCATATTTACTTTTACTCATTTTCAATGGTTTTGATGGTAACGTTAATTTCCGGATTGATTCCCGCAACTTACCTTTCCAATTTCAAAGCAATAGAAACGCTGAAAGGAAATTTCGCAAGAAGCAAACACGGCGTGTGGCTCAGAAACGGGATTTTGACTCTACAATTAATTATCTCTTCATTCTTTATCATTGGCGGATTGATTGTGAATCAGCAAGTCAAATATATGATGAACAAAGATCTTGGCTACAGTGGAAAACAAATTATGATGATCAACTTCAGCGAAGAAAATCCTAAACCCTGGCTGAAATATGAATGGCTTAAGAATGAAATGAGGAAGATTCAAGGCGTAACCGATATATCCTACGGAGAAGCTGTGCCTGGAAATGGCAGATCAAGCGATTCCAATATGGATTATATGGATAAAAGCATACAAGCCCAGCACGGATCTATGGATTATAATTATCTGAAATTCATTAATGTAAAATTAAAAAAAGGCCGCTGGTTGGATTCAAAATTAGCTTCCGACACTATGAGTAATGTTTTGGTTAATGAAGCTTTTGTAAGAAAATTTGGCTGGACTGATGAAGAAGCCTTGAATAATTCATTTCATCCAGGTTTTGATTATCAAAAGGATTATCATATTGTAGGAATTGTAAAAGATTTTAATATCAGAAATCTAAAAACCACCATAGAACCCATCGTATTTTTTCATTACAGAGAAACCGATTGGAAACGATTCGATGTTTACAATATCCAATTGAAAATCGACCAGAATGATATAGATGGAACTGTAAAAAGACTGAAAACTTATTGGCAGAATAATGTGGAGCAAGGTTATCCTTTCGATTATTATTTCCTTGATCAGAAATTTGCCAAAACATTCGAGAAATATCAGAAACAGCAAACATTATTTACAATTCTGAACGCAATGGTTTTGATGGTGGCATTATTAGGTTTATTCGCTTTATCATCTTTAATGATTGAGCAGAAACTGAAAGATGTTGCCATCAGAAAAACGCTTGGTGCATCCGATAGATTGTTAATTTTAGGATTAACCAAACAATTTCTCTGGATCACGTTAATCGCCGTCATTATAAGCATTCCGATAAGTTATTACTTGATGAACGAATGGCTGAAGGATTTCGCTTACCGGATTGATATGCCTGTTTTACCATTTGTTCTGAGCCTTGTCGTTTTGCTCTTATTGACTTTTGCAGTGGTAAGCATCAAAGCTTATAAAGCAACAAAAGTGAATCTTGTAAAATACCTGAAATACGAGTGAAATTTGTTAATAGTTGTCGGTTGATAGTTGATGGAGATTATTCTCAAAAACTATCAACTGACAACCAAAAACCATCAACTATGCTGAAAAACTGGCTCAAAATCGCCTTCATCAATTATAAAAAAAACTGGCTTTCTACCATTATCAATTTGTTTGGATTGACGATCGGTTTGACAGGGTTTATGCTTATCCTGATGCATTGGAATGACGAAGAATCTTTCGAAAAATGGAATCCGAAGAAAGATCAGATCTATGGATTACAAAGCTATTACAAAAAGGATAATAATTACGGAACCGGAATTTCTATTCCAATGGTGGACCGTGCTGTAAAAGTCATTCCCGAAGTTAAGGATTATGTCTTGTTTCACGCAGCCGGAGTAGGTTATAAGATGAGCACGAAAAATAAAACAGCCTATCAGAAAGATGGAATGTTGGTTTCTGAAAACTTTTTCAATTTTTTCCCGTTTAAATTGATTTCAGGAAGTTACAAAAATGCGCTTAAAGGTGAAACCTCAATCGCTATCTCCACAACTACCGCCAAAAACCTTTTTGGTGAGACGAATGCTGCCGGAGAAAGTATCAAATTTGATAACAAAAATTACGTCGTAACGGCAGTCTATGAATTGCCGGAAGAAAACAGCGTTGTAAAACCGGAGTTTGTCATTCTGCCTTTTGAACAGATGAAAAATGATAAAGAAGGATGGTCAAATTTCAATTACGGATCCATGCTTATGTTAAGTAAAAATGCAGAGATCAAGGCTGTTCAGGAAAAAATAGTTGAAGAAGTTTATAAATACAGAGCCAAAGTGAGTTCCGGAGAACTTGGGATAACGCCTGAAAAATATTTAGAATTATACGGCCCTACGGATAGTCTGCTGACCCCATTGGATGAAATGAAACTTCACGCAAAAGCTTACTGGTATGGTGCAGGAGATTTCAAAACAATGATGATTCTGTTTACACTTTCTGCGCTGATTGTTATTTTATCAGCGATCAATTTCATTAATCTGAAAACGGCTCAGGCTTCTCAACGTGCAAAAGAAATTGGTGTGAGAAAAGCGATTGGCAGCTCAAGATCTAGTCTTGTTCTCCAGTTTTTGCTGGAAACTTTTATCATCTGTATTACTTCTTACCTGCTTTCGTTGGCTCTGACAGAGCTACTTCTGCCAAGCTTTAACAAGTTCTATGACAAAGAAATGAAGATGAACGACTGGCATATTTTCTTTTACTCATTTGTAATGGTATTGCTGGTTACATTGATTTCAGGATTAATCCCAGCAATGTACCTCTCAAATTTCAAAGCGATAGAAACGTTGAAGGGGAATTTCGCCAGAAGCAGACACGGCGTTTGGCTCAGAAACGGGATTCTGACCTTACAGATCATTATTTCTTCATTCTTCATCATAGGCGGATTGATCGTGAATCAACAGGTGAAATATATGATGAACAAAGATCTTGGTTACAATGGCAAACAGATTATGCTGATCAACTTCAGTGAAAATGATCCGAAACCCTGGCTGAAATACGAGCGGGTGAAAAATGAAATAAGGAAAATAAATGGTGTTGCCGATGTTTCTTTTGGCGAAGCCGCTCCCGGAACCTTTAGGTACAGCAATGCAACTATGGATTATATGGATAAAAGTATACTCGCCCAGCTCGGTTCTATGGACTATAATTACCTTCAGTTTATGGATGTTACATTGAAGATGGGGCGATGGCTGAATCCCGATCTTGCATCAGATACGATTAATAATCTTTTGGTCAACGAGGCATTTGTTAAAAAATTCGGATGGAATGATGATCAGACTTTAAAGATCGAATTCCGTCCCGGCTTTGACAATAAACCTTATCATATTGTTGGAATTGTAAAAGATTTTAATGTCAAAAGTTTAAAGTCAGAAGTAGAGCCCATTGTCTTCTTCCATTACCGGGAAACAGATTGGAAGAGATTCCAGATCTATAATATTCAGTTAAAAATAAAATCGGATGACATCGACGGAACTGTGAAAAGAATCAAAGCTTATTGGCAGAATAATGTGGAAAGAGGTTATCCTTTCGATTATTATTTTATTGACAAACAGTTTGCAAAAACCTTTGAAACTTACCAGAAACAGCAGACGCTTTTCACAATTCTTAACGCCATGGTTTTGATGGTCGCTTTATTAGGGTTATTCGCTTTATCATCATTAATGATTGAACAAAAACTGAAAGACGTTGCAATCAGAAAAACTTTGGGTGCATCAAACGGAACTTTGATTGTTGGCTTGACGAAACAATTCCTTTGGATTACTTTAATCGCAGTTATCATCAGTATTCCAATCAGTTATTATCTGATGAACGAATGGCTGAATGATTTCGCTTACCGAATTGATATGCCGGTTTTACCGTTCATTCTAAGTATGATTTTATTATTGATTTTAACGTTTGCAGTGGTAAGCATAAAAGCTTATCAAGCTACAAAAGTAAATCTTGTAAAATATCTGAAATACGAATGAAGCCAGAAGTTGGATGATGGAAGCCAGAAGTTTTTACACTACAATTAAACTTCCATCTTTCTTCATCCATCTTCCAACCAAAATTACAACAATGAAAACACTATTCTTCATATTCATCATCAATCTATTCCCCGCTCAGCAAAACTGGACGCTTCAGGAAAGCTTGAATTACGCAGCCAAAAATCATCCACTGATTAAGCAGGCTACTGTAAATATTCAAAAAAATGAACGTCAGATTTCTGCCGCAAAAGGAATGCTGCTGCCGTCAATAGAAGCGGGGCTTAATCATAATTATAATTTCGGATTAGGTATTAATCAGAATAATAACCAAAGAGAAGCGATTAACACTCAATATGACAATGTCTACTTACAGGCTAATTGGGAATTGTTGAACTGGCGAAATTACCTCAATATTTCATTGTCTAAAATCAATAAAGAGAGCTCAATCTATAAAATGAAACAGGCTCAGAATGAAGTAAAAATGAATGTCATTCAAATGTTTTTCAGTTATCAAAACAGTAAAAGCTGGCTCGAAGTTCTGGAAACTCAAATCTCAGGAATCGAGGATCAGATCAAACGTACCGAAAAAGAAGTTGAGATCGGAAACCGCCCGAAAAGTGATGTCTATGACATCAAAGCCAACCTCGGAACACTGCAGGAACAATGGGTTTCTGCCAAAAACTCACGGGATCTTTCTAAAATAAATTTATTGAATGCTTTGGCAATGAACGATGACTCCATCGAGTTTAAAATGGATGAGGAAAATCTGTCGTCCTTTAATTTTGATGATCCCGAATTTGTAAGAACTCTTTTGGAGAAAAATCCGGCTTACAAAACGGTAATTGCAGATACTAAAGCGGCAGAAAAAAATATAAGTATTGCCAGATCTGCCTATTTACCAACAATCAACGGGCTGTACAACTGGTCGAGTTTTTATAGTAAGACTTTAGGTGAACCTGCAGATTTGTTCTCCGATCAATTTAAAAGAAATAAGAGTCAACAGGTTGCTTTCGGGCTTTCTATTCCTGTATTTAACAAATTACAGGTTAAAAATAATGTTGAAATTGCAAAATTGAATGTCATTAATTATAACTACGAGAAAGAAATTGTCATCAATAATCTCACACAAAGCATTAATTCTATAAAAGCACAGTTTAAGAATTCTGAAGAGAAATATACACTCCTGAAATCGAATTTTGAAAACCAAAGATTATCTTTCCAAAAATCTGAAGAAAAATACAAAGAAGGATTGATGGATGCTTACACCTTTTTTGTGGTAAGAAATAACTGGCTTCAGGCAAATTATAATCTGATCAGCAGTAAAAATGAAGTGATGCAGCAAACTGAATTGCTAAAAGTCTTACAATCTGATTTGTAAAACAAAAAAAACGTCAATTCGTTACCAAAGCCACAGATGATGATTGGTATTTTTATTAGATTTTAAAAACCTTAAATAAAATAATTTCACCCTCAAAAGTACGCTCAATAATATACAAATATTGATTATATTCGCAGTATTATTAACCATTTAAAATGAAGAAGAAAGTTGTACTTGTACAAGATAATAAAGATATCCTTCAAATAATGGATCAGGTGCTGGAGGAAGAAGGATTTGATGTGACAGGATCTTTGACTACAGACCCAATAAAGAATATTGATAAAATAGATCCGGATATTGTAATTGTAGATGATCACATAAAAGGTTCTGTAAAAGGTTCGCAGGTTATCAAAGAATTAAAAACTGATCCTGATACTGAAGAAATACCTGCTGTTCTTACGTCAACATCAAATAATATAGCTTCTGAAGCGGCAGAATGTCTGGCTGATGATTTTATTGGCAAACCATTTGGAATTGATGACATGATTGATGTCGTTAAAAAAAATACGGATTCTTAATTATTGTAAATAAGAGTTTTATAGAATAATTTAGATAAATTTTCAACAGCCATTCTCATGTTCTATTTTTTGTAAACTTAAAATTCTATTGCATTCTTTCACAATTTTATAAACCTATATTTGTAATCAACTACAATTTTTTAATCGATAAAAAGCTATGGACTCAGTAGAAATGGAAAACCAGATACTTCTGTTAGTAAGAAAAAAACACGAAGAAACCGGTGGAAATAATGGAAACTTTTTCGGAGACTTTGATCATATCCTGAATCTCCCAATTGCTGAGAGAAATGCATTCCTGCAAAACATGGTGAATAGAAAACTGATCGTCATTCGGGAAGGTGGAAACGCCAGAATGATTATGCTGCCGAAGTAAATTTTCATATAGTTTTCCAACCCAAATCTTTTTAATTATTTGCAAGCCAAATAATTCCCTTCGTACTCTCCTACTGCAACGTTTTTTTATTTTGGAGACAAAAGTTTAATGATTAACTTTACATTTCACCGAGTTAATCTTTATCCCATGAAAAAAATAGTACTTTTTCTTTTAATGACCTTTGTTTTCACAGCTTGCGGCGAAGAATGCTATAATGCTCCTATGCCGATCGTTTTTGAATTCGTTGATGCCGATGACAAAAACCTGATCACTAATGGAACTCTTGGCCCCTTTTCGATCAGTGACGAAAATCAAGTCGGCGTACAGCTTACAAAAACAGATGATGGAAAAGTTATCTTAGAAAATGTGGGTGCTTACAATGGTACAAAAAACTATACTTTTTATTCTTCACTTAAGATGTTTGATTTTTCAATAGAATCGTCAGAATTTAAAGGTGGTTGTGATGGTTACCAAATTAATAAATTAACCTTTAAAGGTGTGGGTATTGATGTAAAAGACGAAAAAGGACACTATAAAATTGTTTTTCAATAAAATAAATGACTTTATTTTTTCAAAGAACATTCATTGTTTCTTTTCTGAAATCAACAGTATTATAAATGTTCTTCTGGCAATGGAAGATTGTTTTTTTTCATAAATTCAAGTAAATCGTTATACTTATCTTCATAATCTCCACCACTACATTGATCAGAAATACTACAAATATCCGAAGGTTTTATATCTAAAATTTTTGAAATTTTGGTAAGTATTTCAAGATTGATTTTCACTTTTGAGTTTTCGATATCAGAATATGCTTTTTGAGAAATTCCCATTTCAAATGCCATGTATTCCTGTGTTAAATCCCGATCTCTTCTAATTTTTCTGATATTCTGTCCACACACTTTCATCCCGTTTATCTTTAGTAGTTTTTGGTATATTTTAGAAGCTAAGCTAATAGTCTCTTCCAAAGTTACTCATTACCTTTGAAAAAACATTAGACACGTAACATGATATTTATTTTTACTTCAGCAAAGCCTTTATTTAAAGTGTTTTCTACGAAATAAAATCATTCTTTACAACAAACAGGAATTATGGAGACGCAAAAATTTCACTATGACAATAATATTGTCAGGGCATTCCTCTATGCCACTATCGTATTCGGAATTATTGGTTTTATTTTGGGATTGACGGCCGCTTTAATGCTGTTTTATCCGGAATTACCAGAATTTTTATTCGGAACTGACGATACAACCATCCAAAGTTTAAGAAGCGGAAACATTCAGGGACTGATTAATTCGCAGGGAGCTTTAGGCTTTGGAAGAATCAGAATGCTTCATACGAGCGCTGTTATTTTTGCTTTTGTGTGTAATTCTTTCTTTTGCGGTGCATATTACAGTATGCAGAGACTTTTGAAAACCAGAATGTACAGCGATTCGCTTTCATGGATTCATTTCTGGTCTTGGCAAATTATGATTATTGCCGTTGTGATTACATTTTTAATGGGAATCAACACTTCAAAAGAGTATGCTGAGCACGAATGGCCGATTGACATTTTGATCACATTCTCTTGGGTTATTTTCGGAATCAATATGTTTGGAACGATTGCCAAAAGAAGAGTGCGTCATTTATATGTAGCGATTTGGTTTTATATTGCAACATGGATCGCAGTTGCAATGCTTCACATATTCAACAACTTAGAAGTTCCATTATCATTCACAAGCTGGAAATCTTATTCCGCCTACGCAGGAGTAAAAGATGCTCTAGTACAATGGTGGTACGGTCATAATGCAGTGGCATTCGTATTAACAACACCAGTTTTAGGTTTAATGTATTACTTTATGCCAAAAGCTGCCAACAGACCTGTATTTTCTTACAAATTATCAATCATTCACTTTTGGTCATTGATCTTCGTTTATCTGTGGGCGGGACCTCACCATCTTCAATATACAGCTTTACCAGCATGGGCTCAGGCAGTGGGAACTGGTTTTTCAATCATGTTGATTGCTCCGTCATGGGGTGGAATGCTGAATGGACTATTGACTTTGAGAGGTGCCTGGGATAAAGTAAGAGAAAATCCTATTCTTAAATTTTTCGTAGTGGCAATTACGTGTTATGGAATGGCCACTTTCGAAGGACCGCTTTTAGCAACAAAATCTTTAAACAAAATCGGGCATTATACAGACTGGGTTATTGGGCATGTACATTTAGGAGCTTTAGGATGGAATGGTTTTATGGCATTCGGTGTGGTTTACTACTTGGTACCGATCATGTGGAGAACTGAAATTTGGTCTAAAAAACTTGCCAATTTGCACTTCTGGTTGGGAACATTAGGAATTATTTTCTACGCCGTACCAATGTATATCGCCGGATTTACACAAGGTCTGATGTGGAAACAATTCAATCCGGACGGAACTTTACTCTGGAAAAACTGGCTAGATACCGTTACAGCAATTATTCCTTATTTTAAATTAAGATTTTTAGGCGGATTATTTTATTTGAGTGGAGCGATTCTAATGGTTATGAATGTTTTTAAAACCATCAAAGCAGGTTCATTTCAAAAAGAAGTTCCGGCAGAAGCACCAGCTTTGGCCAATGTAGGAAGTGCAAGAAAAGAAGGCGAAGGCGTACATCTTTGGCTCGAAAGAACTCCTCACCTCCTATCCATATTAGCATTTGTTGCCATTGCAATCGGTGGATTGGTAGAAATCGTTCCAACACTTACGGTAAAGAGTAATTTACCTCAAATATCAGCGGTAAAACCTTACACTCCACTCGAATTGGAAGGCAGAGATTTATACATAAGAGAAGGCTGCAATTCTTGCCACTCTCAAATGATAAGACCATTCCGTGATGAAGTAGCAAGATTTGATGGTAAAAACGGACAGTATTCTAAAGCAGGAGAATTTGTTTACGACAGACCATTTTTGTGGGGATCAAAAAGAACCGGTCCGGATTTGCATCGTGAAGGCGACAGAAATCCTGATTCATGGCACTTCAAACACATGTACAACCCAAGAATTACATCAGCTGGCTCTATCATGCCGCGTTTCCCTTGGCTGATTACCAATAAGTTGGATCGTTCACAAATGGTTGACAAGATAAAATTGATGAAAAACACTTTTGACATTCCTTACACAAAAGCTGAAATCGATTCTGCAGATCAATGGGCAAACAATCAATCTGCAGCGATTGTCAAGCGAATTTATTCTGAAGCGGCTGATGTAAAAGATCAAATGGAAAAAGAAAAAACTTCCAAAGGAAATGAATTCGTTCCGCTTGAGCAGCGAGAAATTATCGCTATGATAGCGTATTTGCAAAGATTAGGAACAGACATCAAAACAACCGACATCAAAACGGCAAGCGTAGAATAATAATCGTAAAAATTTTAATTAAAATGAAAACGAGAACCCCAATATCAATATACATTGCAGTAACATTAGGATTTACCTTTATGGCATTCGAGATGTTTGCATCAGATTCCGGTTACTTTACTTCACCATTTTTCTGGGCATTGCTTGTGATCGTTGTCATTCTGCTTTTCATCATGAATTCGATTGGAGATTTAGTAGAAAACGAAAATTTCAACAGATTATCAGAGGAAGAGAAAAAGGAATATTTAACAGAAAAATCAACACCTTATTTTCAGAAACTTTGGAACTCTGCCTTCAAAAAACAATCTCAGACTGAGGAAAAAGATCTTCTTATCGACCACGGTTTCGACGGAATCACAGAACTTGATAATTCTTTACCCAAATGGTGGATTGGTCTCTTCTATTTCGGAATTGTCTTCTGCGTCGTCTACCTCATTGCATTTGCATTCACAGATTATGCTCATCCTGATGCCGAATATGACAAAGAAACCAAAACCATGCTTGCATCAATCGCAGAGTATGAAAAAACAGCACCGCAAATTGATATAGAAACCGCAAAATACAATGCAGATAACATTGCAGAAGGTGAACAGATTTTCAAAACCAATTGCGTATCGTGTCATTCAGATTCAGGGAAAGGCGGAATTGGTCCCAATCTAACCGATACCTATTGGATCAATATTAAAGAAAAAAGTCTTTTCAAAAATGTATTCTGGATGCTTGAAAATGGCTCGCCCAATAATCCTACCATGCGGCCATTCATCAAAGATGGTACTATTACAGGACGAGATGCAGAGAAAGTTGCAGCTTACATTTATCACATCAATCAGGAGAAATCACCAATTACTGAGGCTTTGGGTGGTGCAGCACCTCAAGGTAAAGCAGCCAATTGGGAGTAGTATATTTCGTCAAACTTATAAACCAATAATTAAAACATTGCCTTTGTCTTAGTTTACAAAATTTCTAAACTATTCACTTTTATCTCAATGAGTTTACTCTGACAAGGGCATTTTTTAAAACTATACAAACAACTTCAATTTATTTATTAAAAAATGAATATCAAACCTATACACAACTTCCATATTCCTGTGATGGGATTAGCTTACACTATCGATACCCCTATTCGTCTGGCTCATTTAGGAATATCATCTGTGATTTCTATTATTGACGATGAGATTACCGAAAAAATGAGAAGCTTTTACAGTGAGAAGTTTAATATAAAATACAAAGCAATTTCACCAAAAACCTATGATTACCGCTCTGAAAGAATAACAGCATATCTTAACATGGTAGATGATATTGTCAATAATAAATTTCAAGCTTTCAAAGAAGATCTTATAAGCAATATAGCTACCCTGAAAAACTTTATTGCCATACTTCCCAATACCTCATTAATAAAAGCACAATTGCAGCAATTTATTTCGAGCAAAGGAGATCAAATGGCAGATTTAAAAAACTATGTAAACCAACACCTTTCTCCTGGCAGCATTGACGTTAACATTATGACCAAAGTCGACAAGGAAAATTTTCTCAAAAATGAACAGTTACCTAATATCTACAATGATGCTCACTCCTCTCTGCGTGGTTTTGCAAAAAGTAAATTATCTTCTTCAATGGTACTTTCTGCCGGTTTTAATCCTAAATTATACAGTTATATAGAAGAATTTGAGGATTTTTATCCTGACAGTAACGATTATCTCAAGAAGCAAATCATTATCAAGGTCAGCGATTTCAGATCTGCCATGATTCAAGGTAACTTTTTGGCGAAAAAAGGTTTGTGGGTCAGTGAATACAGAATCGAATCAGGATTAAACTGTGGCGGACATACGTTTGCTTCAGATGGCTTTTTACTTGGGCCTATTTTAGAAGAATTCAAACAAAGAAAACATGAGCTGATTGAGTCTGCTTTTACTTTAATGGTCTCGTCACTTCAAAATAAAAACAAACATATTCCCAGCGAACCGCCTTTAATGAAAATTACGGTACAAGGAGGAGTTGGGACTGCTGAAGAACATCTGTTTCTTTTAGAAAATTACAATATTGATAGTGTGGGCTGGGGTTCACCATTTTTACTGGTTCCGGATGCAACGTCTGTAGATTTTGAAACCCGAAAACTATTAGCAATGTCAAAAGAAAACGACTTTTACCTTAGTAATATATCGCCGTTAGGAGTTCCATTTAACACAGTAAAAGGTTCATCCAATGAAATTCTTAGGAAATCAAAAAAGACTTATGGCAGCTCTTGTCCAAAAAAATTATTGGCTTTAAATAAAGAATATTCATCTAAAGGTATTTGTACAGCTTCTAAAAAGTTTCAGGATTTAAAGCTTAACGAGTTGCTGAAAACTAAAGATATTAAGAATTCACAAGAATTTTCAAAAGAAAAAGAGGAAATCACTGAGAAATCATGCCTATGTGTAGGTCTCGCAAATGCGGCTTACTTAGAACACGGAATCGAAATAAAAGGTCAAAAACAAGGAGTAGTTATTTGTCCTGGACCTAATCTTGCTTATTTTGACAGTGAAGTACCTCTTTCAAAAATGATACAGCATATTTATGGAAATGATAACATCCTTTCATCATCTTATCGTCCCAATATGTTTATTAATGAATTAAAAATGTACGTAGATTACTTTAAAAAGCATACATCGAAAATATCTGAAACAAATTTGACCGAGCAAAAAAAATGGAATTATTTTAAACAAAATATACTGAATGGGATTGCTTATTATGATGAAATGTTTAAAAATTCATCATTTTTCAGATCCAAAACTGAGACAATTGCTGATGAACTCCAAAAATATAAATTATTGTTATTGGAATAATTCTCACCCTGAAATCTGAATATGGGAATTGCTAATCCTGTGCTACAAAATCAAAGATAATTTTTGAAGTAATATATAATCTGGTCTATAAGATTATCTGTGTTATTATTAATTCCATGATTTGCATCTTCATAGATTAACAACTTTGTCGAAAAATTATTAGATTTCAATTTATCAAATAACAAAAAAGCATTTTCAACATTTACTCTTTCATCATTCGCACCATGAATAATAAAATTTTTCAAATGTTTATTTTTTATTAGCGGTATTGATAGCAATGATGATCTTTTTTCTAATTCTTTCTTTGGATTTTGTTCAAATGACGGAATTAGCTCTTTGTAGAGCTGATACATTTCTGGTCTATCTTTCTGATTCAAATCTGCAATTCCGCCAATGGAAATGCTGGCAGAAACCCTATCTGTTTCTTTGAGTACTAAAAAATTAGTCATTGAACCTCTGCTTACTCCAAGCATTCCGATTCTTTTTGAATCAGCATTAGATTGATGGTCAACAATTTCAAATAACTTCATAACATCTCCAATGTCTTTTCCTCCAAACTCGTCTTTACCCTCACTTCGACCACTACCTCTTAATTGCGAACCTATAACGATAAATCCTTTGGCCGCAATTTTTGATAGAAAATTTGTTAATGTTGGTATTGTTACGGCACCAATTTCTTTATTACCACCACGATTAAAAATAATCACAGGATATTTGCCCTTCAATTTTGGTTCTATAAGGAAGCCTCTAATTTTAAGATCATCTTGAGAAGAATAATTAAAACCATATATATTTACAGAATCAAGATACTTATATTCTTGTTTAAATATCGCTTGACCTTGATCATTTTTCACTGTGTAACCGTCATATTTTTCCGGAAATGTTTGTTCCAGATTTATTGCGGAGTTTTGACAGTAAAAAATCTTAGACAGTAGAATTACATAGACAAAAAATAACTTCTTCATCTTCTGATTTTTTTAATGTTTTCTAACGAATACTTTCTGGGAAATTCTTCGTACCACTTTAGTAAGGTGTCTTCACCAAGATAATCATAAACTCCCTCATAGAGATTCTCTAATTTGCTTTTGTGTTCTTCAACATTTAAGGAAATAGCATAATAATCTTGTTGCTTTCTTCTTTCTGGCTGATGATGAATATATCTTCCGAAGTTATTTAAGCAAAAAAACTCATAGTCCTGAGTAAATAAAATAAAGTTATGCCACATTTCGTCAATAATTAACGTAGAATCATCAATAAAAACACCTTCAATTTGATTACCTAACCAAAGCCATTTCAAAGTCTCGTCAAATATTTCCAAAGCTTCCTGTTCTGATACATCGTACATTTTTAAAAAACGATCTACGACATCTTCATTTCTGTAAGTAAGTAAATTATTTAGATCTTTATGCATAAAATTTGTAATATAAAATTGTTATTTAAAGAAGGAATGATAATCATTCCTTCTTTATTTGTAATAAATTTTTAAGCCTGAACAGGTCCATTAGGATCTTTAGGAGGAGTTACTAAGCAAATATAGCATTTAGGTGGATTAACTACGATTGGTTTTGGAGGTACCGTGCACCCGATTCCACCATAAATCTTTTGTAACCCATCGATTTTTTTCTTTACTAAATCATTGATAACTTTCTTTTTTTTGTCATTAGTTGACTTCATAATTTAAGATATTTAATTTTTTTCCTACTCTATAAGCTTTTCGGATTTCGCTATAATATTGTTCTCACTACAAACATAAATCGTAAATAATATAACTCATAACCGAAGCTAACTAGATTTATAAATATAGAATCCTATTTAATAGCCCAGAACACTAATATCCAATACTTTACCATCATATTTATGTTTTTTTTCATTACTAACATTTAACATAAAACATCTCTGCAAATAGTCATAAACGATCATCTCAAATACTCTTTGATTAGAAACAAAGGATCTGTTAAGGTGCATGTGAAATACACTAATCATAAAGGAAAAGAAAGAATCAAAGTCTGCAGCTGTTCCAATAGTTGCCTTACTCTTCGTAATGCTGCCCATTATTAAAGTCCTTACTTCTGTAAATTCAGAAGACTTTTTAAATTCTTCATATTTTGATTTAAAAACTGAAAACTTTTGCTTTAGCTGAAGGTTCAAACTTTTATCAGCATGAAACTCTTTTTTAAAAGCTAAATTTGAACAATTTATCAATTCACTTTGCTGTTCTTTAGTCAAATCAATCTCCTCAAGGAAGTTTTCGATATAAAACATTGATACGATAATTTTCTCTTCGTCGTCATAATCTAAAAAATTCAGTACCAAATCGCTACTATTACAGAATAAAACTTCTGCCAACTCTGTGGTATTATGACCATATCTTTCAAGTTCTCGCTCATAAGAGTCTAAAACAATATTTTCAATTTCTCGGGAATCAATATACTCTTTGAAGATAGCAGTTATCATATCAAAAGTTTTTTGATAATTTTCCACTTCTTTAAGCTGAATGCGTAATCTTAAATGAGGTCTTGGATCTGAGTAACGGATGAAAAACCATTTCTCAATCATGTTTTTTTTTCTTAAATCATATATTAAAGGATGTATCACATCATTCAGCAGAAAATCAGACATCTTTACACCACAATAAATTTTAAAGAACAACCATTCACTTTTCAGTGAAAATTTTCTAATCTGCATAGTATTTAATTTTTAAATAAAGGAAATATAAACTGACTTGTAAAGTTCTGTTCTTCGTTACACAAAAATTCTTCAACAATTACTTCCTTTTCATTTTTGATAGATAAAAAAAACAGATTAACTAAATCTAAATTTTGTAAATTAATAGCCAGCGTGTTATCATCTTGAACCCACTGAACCCATTGAGGAATTTTATTAAGATTTCTCCAATATTCAATTTCTTTAAGTATAAAATATTTATCCGAATTTTGTAAATGAGATAAAAATTTCTTGATTTCTTCAGGGAAAATTTTCCATCTAGCTTTGGAAAGAATAATATTTTTGTATTCTACTCTCGGCAAGAAACGATAAATCTTAGCAAGTCCACCCCAGTCAAAATACAACCCAGACCGGATATTTTGCGAACTAAAGTCACACAAAAACTGATAGAGAGGTAATGAGTTGGAGGAATAATTATGTGCGTTATTGATAGAGGGTATCACTTCTTTATTATGTAACTTAGAACGTAAAATAAGTCGGTCATTACTAATAGACAAGGTCAAATCGTCAATAAAAATTTGTTTATCATCCGGCAAAAGTGATTTTGCTAAATAAGGAATTTCATATTCTTTGGTATTAGAGCGCCTCAAAATATTTCCTATTCTAGCCTCCGGTAGATGTATGATTTCCGCTGAAATTTTTTCTGGTCTCAAGTCATCTTCTTTTTGCAAAATTTCACGAAACAAAGACTTTACTTCAGATTTCTCTGAACAGAATCTGCCTAATAAACGCCCTGCGTTCCCCCCTCCGTAATTAATATATACTTTATTTTCGGTACCTTCTGATATTGATTCAGTCATGAAATACAATGTATCCGGTAAATCATCCCACCGTTCACTAAAATCTGCCAAGTCTTCGTCTGTAAGTTTTATTATACATTCTGTACTTTGCAAGACTTTTTGCATTTTGTGATTGAGAAGAATCTGTATTGGATTTAACTTGACTTGTATTCCATTTTTTTCACTAGAAGATTGCAAGTTCAAATCTTCTATGTAGTGATGAATCCCTTTAAGTTTAATATCTTCTCTATAGCAAATACCTATTTCGGTATCTAAAGCAAATGCTAACGGAATTTCTTCGTTTTGAAACCTTTCGTAAAATGCATTTTTAAACTTTTCCAAAGCTGTATTTTGCAAATTAGCTAAAGTGATTTTATTAAGAACCGAAATTCCTTGCTTTACATCTTTTTTCAATTGAATGGGCAGGGTAAATTTATTATCAAAATAAAGGTCTGTCTGAAACAAATACTTTTGCTGGTAGTCAATATTAAGGCTTTTAACCAGATATTCTATTTCCTTATAATCAATTACAGAATTATCTATATTATGATCAAGTAAAGCTAACTTACTTTTAATTGATAATAAAATTTCCTTTTTATCATCTTCTCCTATTCTATCTAAAATCAGAATAATACTATCCAAAAAATCGTCACCTGCAACATTTGGCTCCATCTCACTTACCAAGACTCTATTTTCTATCAGCTCATTTACATAATTTATTGCCTCTTCTTGGGTAATATTGGTTGTAGTAATTACGTCTGCCAATTGACTAATGGTCATACCTTTTTTTGAATTTTCAAGAATTTTTTCTAACTCTTGAGATAGCGGTGCCGTAGATATGAAATAATCTCTTTTCATATCCTTATTTTCATGTTCAATATAGCGTATCCTTTTACCTACTTTATAGATACTGTTATTAGGATAAAATAAAATTTGATATCTGATATCTGAAATTGTCAATAACTGTTCTGACAAAAAAACTAAGAAATGCATGTCCAGATTTGTCTCTCTTAGTTTCATTAAATTTATGGATGTGTCAGGAAATGAATATTGCTGATCAAAACACCCTAATCCGACCCCAGAAAACAAACCGAAAGGCGTACATCGAGTACTCATTCGGTTAAAATATTTGATTAAAGCAATTCTTAATTTATTTTTCAGCGCTTTACCTAATTGATTTTTATCTTTGATGTAATCCTCCAATTGATTATACAAATCAACGGAAGCCAAGTAAATAGATTCCTTAAAAAGCCTGTTTCTTAAAATTAATTCTAATTTTTTATCATCCGTATCTTTAGAGAAAATTTCTTTAAAATCTTTATAAGGTAATGTCGGCACTCTTACAGCAAATTGGCTAAAAAAAGTATATGGAAATCTTGGCATTTATTTTAATCTTTTGGTTGATAAGAAGGATGTCCTAACTGCCAAAAGGCAAAGGCAAAAATATCTCCTAAATTAGAATACCTTTGTACTAAAGGAATATCGGTAGCATGACCTCCTTCATAATCAATTTTGAGTAAAACCGGATTCGTAGAAGCATTATATGCTAACAGCTTTGCAGCAAATTTTGCCGAAATCCATGGAGTAACTATTGGATCATTGATACCTGCTGTTATCAATGTTGCAGGATAATTGGTGTTTTTTTTAATATTAAAATAAGCATCCATCTCTCTTAAAGATTTAAATCCGTCTAAATCGTTAACAGAGCCATACTCTTGAACTGTTGTATTTCCTGTACCTCCTGATATTTCTTTTCTTAAGGTGTTGAGATTGCCTGATTCTATTATTACCGCACCAAATAAATCTGGTCTTTCAATCATTGCTCTTCCCATTAATACACCTCCTGCACTTCCTCCTAATAGTGCAATATTACTAGACGACGTATATTTTTCTTCTATCAAAAACTCTGTACAGGCTATAAGATCTTTCCAAGAATTAGGTTTCTTTGATTTTTGACCGTCCAAATGCCATTGTTCACCTTTTTCGCCCCCTCCTCTCACATGCGGAACAGCAACCATACCACCCTGTTTTGCCCATAATAAGTAGCTGATAGAAAAATAAGGATAAAAAGATTCTGCAAAAGCTCCGTAACCATTTAATAGAACTGGAGTTTTAGAATCTTTTTTAATGTTTTTGTTATAGATTAATGACAAAGGTACTTCTACACCATCGTAAGATTTGACAGTAATTTCTTCGACAATTATGTCATTAAATTCTGGATATTCTATAACAGGAGCAAAATTTTCTGCTGTGTATGAATTATTTTGTAGATTATATCTAAATCTCTGCTGGCTATTCGCCCATCCTGAACAGGTAATCCAAATATCAGAGAAATTCTTACCCTTAGTGTCTAAGCTTATATCTCCTGAGACAAAAGGAGTTTTTATATTATTGATCTCATTTATGCTTTTTAGCAAATATAACTTTGCTTCTACTCCGTTTTTTATTCTTGTAAAGTATATTCCATCTTTCGTTATTTTATAACCTTTTATTACTTCATCTGCATTTTCAGGAACTAAAACTTCAGGATTCTTAAAATTTGGATTTTGTACAGTAGTCTTACACAATTTATAATTAGAAGAATTGTAACCAGATAAAAAGTAGATATCATTATTGACCAAAGTAATATTGTGAACTTTATCATCTTTAGTATATAATTGCTTCCAACTATTTTTACCTTTTATAAGATCTCTTTTGCTTATTATGAATGTTCTTCTGAAATCTTCAGAGTCTACTAAAACTCCAACATAATATTTATCATCCGGGTTAAAAGCTAAAATAGCTGGATAAGCTGTTTCTTCAATTTTTAAATTCGGATTATTAAAATTTGAAAATACTACATTCAACTTATCGGGACTCTCCCCCAATTTGTACAAAACTGATTGTGTATTTTTACCATACTCCTTAGAGCTGCTATCAACACTAGGATATGAAATATAAAAGAAACCAGAGTTATCCTCCAGCCATCTTATTCCTCCAATATTAGAGGGGTCAGTATTTGAAATTATTTCTGGATAGACATACTTTTTTTCAACATCTATTACAATGACTTCAGAAATTCCTTTTCCATTTTTGGTTATTGAGATAGCTAGCTTGCTACCGTCCCAACTTGGGCTGAGTAAATTAATAATGTATTGATGATTTTCACCGGAATTAAAAAAAGTTGAAACAAAATTTACCGGATCATATAATAATTTTTCTTTTCCTTCAAAACCATTTCTAAAATAAACTTTAGTTGTTTTCTCATCAGCATTTTTCTTTAAATAAAAATATTTATCATTGCTAGTGACACATAAATCTGACACCGAATACCCCTGCTTTTTATCAAATTCTAATCTTTTTTGAAGATAAAAATCTTTATTGGGAATTTTATCAATAATAGACCTAGAAAATTGGGTTTGAGACTTCATCCAATTTAAAGTTGAAGAGTCATTCAGGTCTTCAAGATTTCTGTATTCATCAACGATCTTGTTGCCAAAATATTCATCGACAGCTGGATTAGAGGGTGCCAAATTTTCTTTTTGTGCAGAAAAAAAATCAGCAAAAATATTAGCAATGATAAATATTAATTTTCTCATAAACTATAACTACGGATGAATTATAGTGTCTTTCGGTTTACTTGCATTTTCTGGAAACAAGCATGTGCCGTTCTTAGTATCATCCCCACCTTTAATAACTTTTAGGTTTGTGATTTTAGAAATTTTCATTTTGTTTAATGAAAGCTTGTTTTCATTGATTTTGTTTTTCATGGTATTTTTTTTTAGCGTTTAACGGTACAAATGAAAGATTTTTTTTTAAATGAGAAATGAGAGTAATCTATAAATTTATAAATACAGATGACAATAAATAAACATAAATCAAATACTACCAACAAGTTATAAACATAATGAGAATATTATATGAAATTTAAAAATTCTTAAATTTTGCAGTAATATTTCAAAATTAATTGACATAATGGTAATTCCTAAAGTCAAAATGTAGCTTTTATATTATAAATTCCTATTTTTACTGTCACATTACAACCATGAAATATTTCAAATTTATTCTCTTACTTACAATTTTACTGCTATCGGCATTTTCCCATTTGTTATATGGTCAAAATACATCACCCCAAAACATCAATTTATCTACATTTGAAGAATTAGAAGAGCAATTTTACCTTTATTATGACAATAATAAAATTAAAGAGTCTGAAAAAATAGCGGAATATTATTTAACAAAAGCAAAAAAAAATAAAGCTGCCAAAAAGTATCTCATCGAAGGATATGTTCTGAATCAATATAATAAAGAGCTGCCAATTGCTTTAAAATACATTGACAGTATATTAGTACTGAGCAAAAACATACAGGATGAAAGGTATCCGGCACGTATTTATCTTTTAAAAGGCTTACAGCATTATAATGCTGATAATCTGAAGCTTGCTCTTGAAAATTATGTAATTGCATTGAAGTATGCTAAAGATAAAAAAAACACCCGCCAAATTGCTATTGCTGATTTGCAAATAGCATATCTAAATGGATATATTGGAAAATCTAAAGAGGCAGCTAAGGTATTACAGTATTACTATGATCATCCTGATAATCTGAGTGAACAAGATATTCAGCATATAAGGATAAACCTCACAGATATATATATTGATAATAAACAATATGACAAAGCATTAATTTTAATTAAAGAGGGACTTCAATTAACCAAAAATAAAATAAAAGAAGAATCTCGCTACTACAGATATCTGCTTTTATTAGGTGAATATAATCTTAGAATAAAAAAATATGGTGAAGCCATTATAAACTTAGAAAATTGTAAAACTTATTTCTTAAAAAATAATTATGATTTTGAAGCTAATTATACCATGATTTACTTAGGTGAAGCTTATATAAAATCAGATAATAAAGAGAAAGCAGAAAAAAATTTCACAAAAATAGATTCAATTGTTCAGAAAACTAATAATACCTTTCCTGAGCTCCGTAATGCTTACACTTTTTTAATCGATTTTTATAAAGAAAAAAAAGACAAAGAGAAGCAGCTCTACTATATAGAGAGATTTCTTGAAGTGGATGCTGTTTTAGATTCTCATTATAAATATATTTCACACGAACTTCCTATAAAATATACTACCCCTAAGCTTTTACTTGAAAAAGAAATAATTATCAAAGATCTAAAAAACACTGGGATTCTCTCCAATGTTGCAATTGGGATTCTCTGCTGTTTATTAACATTACTCGCACTTTTATTCTTCTTAACCAAAAAAAGAGAGAAGGAATTTAAAGCAAGAGCTCATGAGTTGATAAAATTGGTGAATGAAAACGCTAATATAGTCACACAAGATGTGAAAATTGATAATATTATAGAAAAACAAATTTTAGATTCTGAAAAAAGTAAAATATCTGATGAAATCATCAATAATATTTTAAAAGGATTGCAGATTTTTGAAGACAAAGAACAATATTTACGAAAAGGGATTACTTTAAATAGTCTTGCAAAAAAAATCAAAACAAATTCTACCTATCTCTCTCAAGTTGTTAATATATATAAGGAAAAGAATTTTGCAATTTATCTGAACGACCTACGAATAGAGTATGCATTAAATAAATTGGTAAAAGATAAAAAATTTCGCTCCTATAAATTATCTGTTATAGCAGAAGAATTAGGTTACAATAATGAGCAGGCTTTTGCATTAGCATTTAAAAAAAGAACAGGAACAACCTTAACTGTTTACTTAAAAGAAATTACTACTCAATCTCAACAGAGACCAGAATAATACACATTCGTCTCATTTTCAAATACTTAAATATATTTTAATTTATAAATTTAAAGAATAAATTTATAAATGTATAATTACTTGCTTTTTTAGACAGGTAAAACTTTTCTATGTTTACAACATCAAAATGAAACACCAATTCATTTTTAAACATTCAGTAGCTACGAATTGCGGGATTTGTTTTATTACCCAAAGAAAAAAAAGAAACTAGTGAATATGCTTACACGATAAGAAAGCAATAAGGACAAACACTAATAGCTCAAGTCCTATAATGGAGCATCTAAAAATTTATTTAACATGAAAAAAATCATTTTACCAGTATTATTAGTTGGAGGACTTACACTTTTCTCTTTTACTAAATCTACAAACGGAGGCGTTGGAACAACAGGAAAAAACCTTGAACAAAAATCAACAGGTTTAAAATTTGCTCAACAATCAAAAGTTTCTTCTGACAAGAACTATGATCTTACAAAAACTCAATTGATTAAATCTAAAACTAAAGATGGTATTGACAGTATGGTCAAAGGAAACTGGATTTTTAAAAGCAAACTTACATTGGGAATTTTTGATGCGAACTTTATTACTTGGGATAGTCCTACAGTTCCCGCACCAGCTACACCTGTTTTAGCAATTTTAGAAAAATATTCAAGCGTAGGAAATTATACTAAAATTAACGATCATTTTTACGGAGTAGCTACTGGTGCAAATTTATCAGCAGATGAAGAAAAAGAAATCAGAACTTTGATCGAAAAAGAATACAATCTTACAGTAGATCAGGTAAAGCAGACACACACAAAAGAAGGTCTTGAATTTGTACCCAAAAAAGACTAATCTTCCAGCATCTGTATTACATTAAAGTGTTTTAAGATATAAAAACAAACACGCAGGTCACGTGACTATCGTGACCTGCATTTTTTTTCTGATAATTATGAAAAAACTTTACACATATCGGTTTAAATACTTTCTCCCAATTCACATAATCAGCTTGCTCATTACTGGGATCACTACCACAATAATAGCTTATCAAAAACATGTTTATGGAAAGGAACAAGAGGGTGTTGTCTATAAATACAAGGTATTTGAAAATAATTCAAAAATCATTCGTAATTATTATAGATATACAGGAACTGAAACAGGTTTCGGTTTTTTTGCACCTAGTGTAAAAAGCCATGGAGCTATGTTTTTTGAATCGTGCGATACTTTGCTGAATTTACCATTTGAGACAAATGAAGGAAATATAAGAAATCATTGCTTAATTAGTAGTGTAACCGAATATGTACAGCAAGAATTGGAACAAAAGGAAAAAGAACCTACGCTTAAGCATCGGTTCAGCGACTTGCTGATTCAGAATTTAGTTGCAAAAGTTCGGCAGATAAATAATTTAGATAATAAATGCAATACTGTAAAAGTAGAATATAAATTAGTAGAATTTCCTCCGCTAAAATCTACAGTAAACGCTGAAACACCAACTCTTTTCGCTATAAAAACTTGGATATATGAAACAAAAAATTAGTATCGATTGGTTATTTTTTTTTAGATTTTCAACAGGTTTATTTGCCTTGTTAAGTCTCATTGCATTTTGGGAAGATATACCAAAAATATTGTTTGAAGGAGCTTACATCAAGCCTGAACTATTAGATGCGTTAACAGACAACTATTCACCTACCATTTACAGCATTCATGCAAGGTTAGATGAATATTTTCCTGATCTTACCTTTGATTCACTGGCTCGTATTTTTCTTTATACCTACGTAATTGCTTTATTATTTCTTATAGCAGGGCTTTTTACCAGAACATCGGCCATTATTGCGCTTTTATTACAAATAATCATCTACAAATCAATGCATTTATATATTTATGGAGCAGATTTTTTTCTAACAATGGTTTTGTTTTATTGTGTAATTTTTCCCAAAAGTAAATTATCTTTAGATTATGTATTTTTTAAATTCAATCAAAATGTGAGTTCTGTAAAATGGTCTTTAATTTTACTGCAGGCACATGTATGCATAATTTATTTTTTCTCAGGATTAGACAAAGCTTTAGGTGCAACATGGTGGAACGGAGAAGCAATATGGAAAGCGCTAAACTCTCATGATTACAACGGTCTTATCAGTTTAAGCAGTCTTAAACTTCCTGATTTTGTATTTATTATTGGAGGAATAGCAACTGTAGCAATAGAATTACTGTATCCCCTGTTTATCAATATAAAAGCCACACAGAAAATTTGGTTATACTTAACCATATCAATGCATCTGTCTATTGCAATTTTTATGGGTTTACATTTTTTTGCGATGATTATGATCGTTTTAAATTTATCAGCCTTCTATTTTCCAAATGTAGTTGATGAAGATGAATTTTTAGAATCCAATCCTATTCCGCATCACAAATAATCAATATTAAATTCTAAAAAAATTTACTATATGAAAAAGATATATATCCTACTACTATTTACAGCTTTTAATTTCATATCTGGTCAAAGAAGTGATTTTAAAAAGTCGATTGATAGTCTTCTATATTATTTGCAGGAAAATAATGCTTTTTCCGGTACAGTTTTGCTTCAAAAAAAAAATGAAGTTATCTATAAGGGTCGGTTTAGCAAATTTTCAGATTCTTCAGATCAATATAGAATAGGTTCTATATCAAAAGTTTTTACAGCAATTATCACTTTTCAACTTATAGAGGAAGGCAAACTAAATATTAATACAAAACTTGATCAATTCTATCCCAATATTAAAAATGCTGATAAAATAACTATTGCAAATCTTTTAAATCACACAAGTGGAATTTACAACTATCTAGACTGGGAAGATTATTACATTTCAAAAAAAAATAATTTTAGCAAAAATGATATGCTAAAACTTATCGAGATGGGAAAACCTCAATTCAAGCCTGGTTCAGACAGCTATTACAGTAATTCAAATTATTTGCTCTTAGGATACATTATAGAAAGCATTACCTTAAAATCATATCCGGAGAATGTAAAAATAAGAATTACTGATAAAATTGGATTGGCAAATACTTTTTGTGAAACTAGTGATAAAGAGTATATGAAAAGGAATACATCTTATAAGTTTAATGGAGAAAAATGGGCCAAAGAGCAAGATACACATCCAAGCTTTACTTTCTCTGCCGGAGCAATAGTTTCTACAGCTGAAGATTTATCAAAATTAATGCAAGAATTATTCAAAGGCACATTAGTTTCGGAGAATTCATTAAAACAAATGCAGGATACTTATGTAGTCAATGGAATTGGATATGGCTTATTTAAAGCACCATTCTATGAAAAGACAGGATATGGTCACTCTGGTAGAATTGATGAATTTCATTCTTTTGCAGGATATTTCCCAGATGATAATCTTAGTATAATTATATTATCCAACGGAACAAACATCAAGCTAAATGAAGTTGTACTAGGTGTACTTTCAAAATATTATGATAAAAAATATAAGTACCCAAACTTTTCGAAATACGAAAGCAAAACAGCACAGCCAACTATAAATTACATAGGTGTGTATAAGGCACAACTTGCAGGATTAATAACCTTAGGTACTTTCCAGATAACTCTGGCCGGTAAAAATCATCTATTTCTAAGTATGTATAATAACGGAAAAGACAGCGAAAAAGTACTCTTGGAAAGGAAAGGTGAAAATTCCTTTTATGCGTTTGAGAATGGGGCAAATCTTCTTTTTCTGCTTGATAAAAAAGGAAAAGTAGACGGTATTGAAATGAAGCAAGGTAAACAATCGATTAAATGTAAAAAAATAAAATAAAAACCTTTATGCCAAAAAATATAATTATTTACGACGGAGAATGCGGTTTTTGTAATAAATTTATTTTATTCATTGCCAAAAATGATACAAAAAATTTCTTCATTTTTACATCAAACCATTCTGATTCAGCAAAATTAATATTTACTCAAGGAAATATATCTCCGCAATTAGCAGAAGAAACAATATTCCTAAAAACTGAATCTTCTCTTTTTACCAAAGGTAAGGCAATACGAGAAATTTTCAAGAAAATACCTAATTATAAATTTATATACTTTTTGTTATTACTTGTAAATAGAAATTTAATTGATTTAGGATATACAATTTTTTCTAAAATTAGAAAAAAAATCACTCCGAATTATTGCGAAATCCCACAACAACAAATACTAAAAAAATTTATTTAAAATGAAAAAATACTTACTTGTACTACTATTATTACCGCTAATTGCATTGTCACAATCTCAAACAGTTTTTTTAGATGCACGCGGCAGAGACTGTGCAGGAGGCTTAGGCTTATGCAGCAGTGGAATAACATCTAATACAGATCATACAATTGCAGCTACATTTACGAAAATATCTGATAACAGTTTTGCAATGGTTTTTGAAAACAAGAACACTTCAGAAACAGATCAAAAGAAAATCGCAGGAAAAACTTTTTCGGAAATGAAGGCTACAGAAAATCCTTATTTCTTTCAGGAAAGTGATTTTTCAATTCCAGAAACGATTTTGCAGAAGATCAATATAAGCCCAGAAGCAAGTTATATTAAACAAGGCAAGTATCCTTTTATATTCGAAGATAAAACATCCTCGGTTATTATTACTCTGGGTAAAAAATAAAATCAATAATCACATATAAGTAATAACTATGAAACTTTCAAATTTTATCACAGCTTTCTTTTTTAAGACAATAGCATTTTTGAGTATATTTTGGGGATCAATGAGTTATGCTAAAACTATAAATAACGAGGATCCCAATCAAATCATCAATGAAATGTGTAACGAAATTTCCTTGGTCTATCAGGGTCATTTTTCAACGTTAAATTTTCATAAAAATGAATTAGCTAAAATTAATCTATTACTTAAAGTAGAAAAAGTACGAGAAAAAAAAATTGATTTTCTTATTAGAAAAGATGAACTTCAAGAATTAATATCACAGGAAAAAGATGAAATAGATAATGAGATTTCTAAAATTCGGTATATTAAAGGTTTGCAGATCATCAAAATTCTTTACGAAAAAATTCTTGGTTTAGATCATCACTTTGCATCAGTACGAACTTTTTCCGAAATTTCTAAAATTGCAAATCCTAATCAATACCCAGAGTTTGAAAAAGTAAAAGATCTAATAAAAAATAAGCAGGATAAAAAAGTAGGATTTGACCTCACAAAAATTTTGGGAACCAACACACTTGCTTCTGTCATTAATACTTTTACCGGAATGATTGTTTCTAATCTGTCTAAACAGGAAAAAGAAACAGAGCTTCTAAAAGTAGATTGCATTATTGATTTCACATTGAGGATGCAAAATGATCTTAATACAATTTATTTTGAAACTGCATTTTTGCAAAAATCAAATGAGACTGTAAAATCCGATTTAGAAAATCTCTTCAGAGATTACACCAAGCCGATCGGATATGAAAAATCTCTAAAAGACTGCAGAGAAGGTGACGATTGGACTGAAGTAAAAGATAAACTAGAAACCTTTATCACTACAATAGCAAAATCTGATGATTTAAAGAAAAGAAAATTACAAATAGAAGTTGAATTTCCTATTGATCGTTTAATTCAGTTTATTGGTACCTATAATAACTTCATCAGCTCTGGAGAACAGTTTTACCAAAAGTTTAAAATTATACTCAATAGTTATGAAAATGAAAAACAATGTGAAAGTAAACTCCCTATTGAATATGCGAAGTTAAAATCAGATATAGGTGTTGCTATCGAAAAATTTAACATAGCTTATAAACCTGTCGAAATTAATGGTACTAAAATGAAGGAAATCTTATATGGAATTAATGAGTTTCAATAAAATCCAAACATAAAACCAATAAAATTCTGATGAAAAAGTATTTCAACTCTCTTGTGAACTTGCAAATATTTCTTAGGCAAAATTTATATACTACATTTTTAGTTTGATTAGACATTAAGTTTGTTACTCTCTTAAGGCTAAATTTTCTAAAAAGCTGAAATCGAAGATTCGACGCAGTCAATTTACAGGATTATGAAAGTTTAATTCCCATTGAATGCGTCGAATCTTCGATTTATAAACTGTAATTTTTTTAGGGTTTTCTTCATGCTCGTAAAGTTAAAATAGTATGAGAATTGTGTCCTAACAAAGAAGCAACTCTATTAAGTAAATGTATTTATCTTAACACAAAGCAATTTAATTTCAAGCCTACATGAAAAAAAGTAAAGCTCTCATAGTCCGATACAAAATGATTTTTCAAATGATTTTTACTCAAACTGACGGAGGTCAAATAGTAGAATAATATTTACTTTTAGAAAGCCTTGAAATTTTTTAAGTAAATTTTACAAACTGTTTTTCTTTCGATAGTGTCTCAGTGATAGTTTTTTCAATATCTCTGCGCTTTGTTCCGGTGTAATATCACGTTGTGGCTCTGCAAGCATTTCGTAGCCGACCATAAATTTTTTCACTTCGGCATTACGCAACAACGGTGGATAAAAATGCATATGGAAATGCCATTCAGGATGTTCTTTCCCATCGGTTGGAGATTGGTGGATTCCTGCTGAATATGGAAACGAAATCTCAAAAAGATTATCGTATTTTGCAGTTAAATCTTTTATTATCGAAGCTAAAGAAAGCTTTTCGGAATCAGAAAACTGCAGGATATTTTCTGCTTTTCTTTTGCTGATAATCATTGTTTCGTAAGGCCAGACTGCCCAAAACGGAACTAATGCTACAAAATCTTCATTTTCAAGAATGATTCTTTCTTCGGCTTCTAATTCTTTTTTGACATAATCTTCCAGAAGTGAACTTCCGTTTTTCTCGAAATATTTTTTCAGATTTTCCTGTGTTCTCAAAACTGTCGAAGGAATCGAAGACTGCGCCCAGATTTGTCCGTGCGGATGTGGATTACTGCATCCCATCACGCTTCCTTTGTTCTCAAAAATCTGAACGTGATTGATGTAATCTTCGTCTCCCAAATTTTCATACTGCTGTTGCCAGACATCTACCACTTTTTTGACGTCATCAACTTCCATTTCTGGTAAAGTAAGGCTGTGATTTTCTGAAAAACAAATGACTCTGTTAATCCCACGTTCCGGTTTTAATGAAAAAAAATCCGACTGTTCATCAGAGAATTCGACATCATCTTTCATCAGAGAACCAAAATCGTTTTCAAAAACAAAAACCCCTTTGTAATCAGGATTTTTATCACCATTCACTCGTACATTTCCTGAACACAAGTAACAATTCGGGTCGTGAGCTGGAAGTTTTTCTTCAGCTACTTTTTCGGTCTGTCCTTGCCAAGGTCGGTTGGCTCGTTGTGGGGAAACCAAAATCCACTCATCCAAAAGCGGATTATATCTTCTGTGAGGATGTTGCTTTTGATTAAATGACGAATTCATTTCTTTTGTATTCATTAATTCCATCCGATATTTTTACACGGTACACTTTCATTTCGATGTCAAAATCTGCTTTGTATTTTGCGGTGATACTTTTAATCACATCATCCACATTTTCATCTTTAATAAGATTGATGCTGCATCCGCCGAAACCACCGCCCATTATTCTTGCACCCAAAACACCATTTTCCTTTAAAGTTTCTTCCACCATAAAATCCAGTTCTTCACAACTCACTTCAAATTCAGTAGAAAGTCCGGAATGCGTTTCGATGAGAAGTTCTCCTAAATATTTCACATCGCCTTCTGATAAAGCTTTTGCAGCTTTTTCAACTCTTTTTATTTCCTTTAAAAGGTACAAGCATCTCTTGTAAGATGTCTCTCCTATTTCTGCCCTAACTTCATCCAACATTGAAAAGCTAAAATCTCTGAATTTTTCTATTTCTGGAAACTTTTCCCAAAGTACTTTTTTACCTTTATCAACGTCATTTCTTCTGTCATTGTAGCCGGAAGTCAGATGCGTGTGTTTTACACAACTGTCGAAAAGCACAAGACTGCACCCTTCAATATTAGCTTCAAAATACTGATGCTCCAGAGAATTGCAGTCTAGCATTATGACTTGATGTTCTTTACCGAAAACGGATGCGAACTGATCCATAATTCCGCATTTTACACCAACAAAGGTATGTTCGGATTTCTGACCAATCAGCGCCAAATCTTTTTTAGATAAATTTAAATCGAAAACCTGATTGAGAATAAAGGCAAACCCACATTCCAAAGCTGCCGAAGACGACAAGCCGGAACCCATCGGAATCGTACTGCTAAAGGCAATCTGCAAGCCGCCAATCTCTTTCCCACTTTCCTGAATCGCATTGAAAACACCCAGCAAATAATTGACCCAGATCTGCTCAACCTGAGTCTGCTTTTGATGAATATTAAAACTGAAGGATTCATTAAAATCTTTCGCAAAAAAAGTACAGTTTTCTGAGTCATCCACCTTTTTTACGGCAAAACAAATATGCTTGTCGATGGCAGCAGGAAGTACAAAGCCATCGCTGTAATCAACGTGTTCACCGATAATATTAATTCTTCCGGGAGCCAGAAAAAAACTTTCAGGCTCAGATTGAAAGGCTGATTGAAACGCCTCTCTGGTATGTTTGATTAATTTCTCCAGCATAGATGATTGCAATTTATGATTTTAAATCTTTTTTGCCACGAATGCACGAATGTTTTTTTTTAGAAAAAATATAAATTTTCATTCGTGAATTCTTGGCATATTTTAAATCAGGCAATTATTTCCTTTTCATTACTTTTTTTGCGGCTTCAACGATGTCATTGGCGGTCAATCCATATTTTTCCATCAGTTGGTCTGGAGTTCCGCTTTCTCCGAAGCTATCACTTACGGCAACATATTCCTGAGGCGCAAGATATTCCGTAATCAAAAGTTGAGCAATGCTGTCGCCCAAACCTCCCAATCTGTTATGTTCTTCGGCAGTTACAACGCAACCTGTTTTCTTTACTGACTTTAAAATTGCTTCAGTATCCAAAGGTTTGATGGTGTGAATGTTGATAATTTCTGCATCAATTCCCTGTTCTTCAAGGATTTCTCCGGCTTTTATCGCTTCCCAAACCAAATGTCCGGTTGCAATAATCGTTACATCTTTTCCTTCATTCACCATCCAGGCTTTTCCGATTTCAAAGGTTTGATTTTCATCGGTAAAAACAGGAATCACAGGTCTTCCGAAACGAAGATAAACAGGACCTTCGTAATCTGCAATGGCAATCGTTGCAGCTTTGGTTTGGTTGTAGTCGCAAGTGTTGATGACCGTCATTCCGGGAAGCATTTTCATCAAGCCAATATCTTCCAGAATCTGGTGTGTTGCGCCATCTTCGCCTAAAGTTAAACCAGCGTGGGAAGCGCAGATTTTTACATTTTTATCAGAATACGCCACCGACTGACGAATCTGGTCATAAACTCTTCCGGTAGAAAAATTGGCAAAAGTTCCCGTAAACGGAATTTTTCCTTCAATCGCTAAACCAGCTGCGATGCCAATCATATTGGCTTCGGCAATTCCGATCTGGAAAAAACGTTCGGGTGCTTTTTCGATGAATTTTTCCATTTTCAAAGAACCGATAAGGTCAGCGCAAAGTGCCACGACATTAGGATTTTTGTCTGCCAGTTCTGCAAGACCGGCTCCGAAACCGCTTCGGGTATCTTTTTTTTCTGTGTAGGTATATTTTTTCATTTGATTAATCTGTTGAGGTTTGTTTTAAACGCAAGGAGCGCAAAGATTTTTTTAGCTTATTAGGAATATTTTTCGTTCGCAAAGGCGTTTGACTTCGTCGAATCTTCGATTTCGCTCAGCAAAGAATTTATTAGTTGATCCTTACTAAAATTAACGTTTTATTGGAACAGCGAATTGCTCGCAGCCCGACCTGAGTGGAGCTCTTTTTCTGTTATTGCGATGGTCTAAAAGTTCTACGGATTGCTTCAAGTGGTTCGCAATGACAGAAAAAAGCGGGAACGGAGGGCGGAATAGCTGCCCAAAATATTTGACTGATTATGATTTGAAATTAAAGTCTAATAATCTCCTAAAGTTTCTTCAAGCTGGTCTAATGCTTTTGCCAATTGCTCATCGTTAGGCGCTTTTCCGTGCCAAGCGTGACTTCCCATCATATAATCGACACCGTGACCCATTCCTGTTTTCAGGAGAATGCAAATTGGCTGACCTTGTCCGGTTAACGATTTTGCTTCGTCCAGGACTTTAAGAATTTCTTCCATATCGTTTCCGTTTTCTACTTCGAGAACTTTCCAGTCAAAGGCTTCGAATTTGGTTTTAAGATTTCCTAAAGAAAGGACTTTTGAAGTCGGACCGTCAATCTGCTGACCGTTATAATCGATGGTTGCTATCAAATTATCAACCTTGTTGTGAGAGGCATACATTATGGCTTCCCAGTTTTGTCCTTCCTGCAATTCACCGTCGCCGTGAAGCGTAAAAACGAGATTTTTATCTTTGTTGAGTTTTTTACCGACTGCGTGACCAATTGCGACCGACAAACCTTGTCCAAGAGAACCTGAAGCAATACGAACTCCCGGAAGATGCTCGTGCGTGGTGGGATGTCCTTGTAATCTGGAATTCAGTTTTCTGAAAGTTGCCAGTTCTGACTTATCAAAATAACCTGCGTGCGCCAAAACACTGTAAAAAACAGGCGAAATATGACCGTTGGACAGGTAAAAAACGTCTTCATCTTTACCCTTCATATTAAATCCTTCTTTTCTTTTCATCGCATCAAAATAAAGAGCGACCAGAAAGTCTGTGCAACCCAGCGAACCGCCGGGATGACCGGATTGACAGGCGTGAACCATTCTTACAATATCCCTTCTGACCTGCGAAGCGATACGATTAAGTTTTGAAATATCGTGTTCCATAAATTATTGCATTTTTTGTGAATCTTTGACGAACTGCTCCAGTCCTGAATCTGTCAAAGGATGTTTTAATAAAGAAAGAATCGGCTGAATCGGACAAGTCACGACATCGGCACCAATTTTTGCGCAATTGATGATATGCATACTGTGTCTTACGGAAGCCGCTAAAATCTCTGTTTCGTAGCCATAATTATCGAAAATCAGACGGATTTCTTCGATAAGATTCAAACTGTCTGTTGAAATATCATCCAGTCTTCCCAAAAACGGAGAAACGTAGCTTGCACCAGCTTTAGCTGCCAAAAGCGCCTGACCTGCAGAAAAAATCAATGTACAGTTGGTTTTGATTCCTTTGTTGGAAAAATATTTTAAAGCTTTTACACCATCTTTTATCATCGGGATTTTCACAACGATGTTTGGATGAATAGCGGCAAGAATTTCGCCTTCTGCAATCATTTCTTCGTAAGTTGTAGAAAGAACTTCCGCAGAAATATCTCCGTCTACAATTTCGCAAATGTCTTTGTAATGTTGCAAAATAGCTTCTGTTCCGCTGATTCCTTCTTTTGCCATCAAGGATGGATTGGTTGTAACGCCATCCAGAATTCCGAGGTCGTTAGCTTCTTTTATCTGCTCTAAGTTTGCAGTGTCGATAAAAAATTTCATAAAATGTTGTTATTCTTTTAAGTGTTAAAAATACACTTAACTAATGAAATAAACAATTTTAGTTTAATTTATTTTGAAGAAAAAATATCATTCCATTACATAATTAAACTCTTTACGATACTGAGAAGGACTTTTCTTTATATATTCCTTAAAAGTTTTGTTGAAATAGCTGAAATTATTAAAACCGCTTTCAAAACAAACATCTGTAATACTTAAAGGTTTTTCGGCAAGCAGTTTCAGAGAATGTGTAATACGATATTCATTGACAAATTGAGTGAAAGTTTTGTTTGTGATTTTTTTGAAATAACGGCAGAAAGAAGGCACTTTCATATTTGCTAAACCGGCAATTTCGTCCAACGTAATCTGCTCTTTAAAATGATCTTTTACATAATTGAAAATATGATTAATCCTCTCGTTATCCTCAACCTGAGTTCGCAGGTAATATTTTCCGGCGTTGAGAATTCTATAATCATCTGTGACTGAAAGCTCGTGCAGAATTTCAAAAAACTTCAACAGCTTTTCTAAGGATTCTAACTGATGCATCTGTGAAATCTTTTTTCTCATTACTTTTTTCACATCGTCGCCAAAGACCATTCCGCTTTTTGATTTTTCTAGCATTGCGTGAATTTTTTTCATTTCTGGGTTTTCCCAAATCTTTTCACCTAAAAAATCAGGTTTAAACTGAATCACCATTTCGTAATCGTTATTGGTATTTTCATTGGTTAAACCACAATGTGGTAAGTTACTACCAATCAGCACCAAATCACCTTCCGTAAAGTAAGAAATATTACTTCCTATCTGCCTTTTGCCAGAACCGCCTTTTACCAAAATCAATTCAATCTCAGGGTGATAATGCCAAACGTGGGATTTAATATTTTCATTTCTCTGAAACTTAAGACTCGTAAAACTGCTTCCTATATTAGGATTGATGGCTTCAAATGCAGGACTGTGATGTTTCATAAATTAATTATCAATCAAAGCTACAAAATAACATTTACAAAATTAACTATTCATATTTAATTAACATACAATTAAAGTTAATATAGAACATAAATATGAAAATTGCATACTAAAATTCATCAGGGAAACGCTATACATTTGCAGTATCAATATCAGTAACCTTAAAACACTTTTACTATGAATAATTTATTAAAAATCAGTCTATTTGTTGTGTTTCTTTTAACTTCAGCAGATGTAATGAGTAAAGACAAAGACTTTTCTGTATCATTCGGAAATGTAAATTCTACAACCCTTAATTTTGAAATAAACAATGCGCAAAATATTTCTCTTTTTGTATACAATGATAACGAGGGAGAAATATATTCTGAGAAAATAGGAGATCAAAATTTCATTTCGAAATCATACAATCTTGAAACTTTAGCCGACGGAACCTACTATCTGGTTGCAGAATCTGATTATAAAATTGAAAAATACAAAATCAGTATCCAAAATAAAAATCTGATGGTTGAAAAAACTCCTGTAAGTGAAATCTCCAAACCGGAATTTACGATCAATAACAATATCGTAAAACTGAATATGGAAGATATGGAAGGCTCTGTAAACATTTCCGTTCAGGATCTTTTTGATAATGTATATTACAATGAAACTAAATTAGCAAAAGACGGCAAGCTTAGTTTAACTTTCAAACTTGATCCCAATACCTCTCAAAGCTACATCATTGCTGTAGAAAAAAACGGTAATATATTCAGTAAAATTATTGCTCTTAGATAAATAAAATTCATATTTATTAAAAACAGCTCTACCTTTTCGGAAGAGCTGTTTTTTTTAGTTATGATGTCCCATATTGAGTTTAATCTTCTTCAGATCTTCCAATTCGTGAACCGGTCTTTCGATATCATAAGGAATTGGCATTTTTGAAAACGTCTGGAAATACAACAGACAAGCATCCTTCCACCAAACGGCATCTTTTGCCTGAATCTTTAATTTTGATTGAACTTCGGTAAATCTTTCTTCATCAACATAAGGCTGCATTTTGTCCCAGATTTTCTGATAATCTCTGACGTTTTTTACACCTGTATCATATTTGTATGATAGTTCTTCCCACAAAGTTTTACCGTCTTTCATGTGATAATCCCACGGAACGTGATGAAACCAGAGAATAAGGTTTTCGGGAGTCGTTTTGATATTTCCGTAGATGTCGTTGAGTGGAGCAAAATATTGTGAAACAGCATTGCTTCCCGTTTTGGTTCTGTCAAAACCTAAACCCTGCGTATTTGCCTGATGATAGTATACCGGTGACCAGTCTGCTCTCGTACCTTTATAGTCACCCCACGGTTCCGGTCCGTAATGATGCATTCCTGCAAAAATATGGTGCAAACCAAGTGGCATCATATAATCTACCGCCGTTTCCCTTGAAGTGAGCATCATTTGTTTTACAGGATTGAGGAATTTTTCGTTGTCAGTGAAGGTCATTTTAATCCATTCGTCGGCAATCTGTTCCGAAGTCAAATCGTGGTTCCAAGCTAAACGTCCGAAAGCATACCAATTGGCCTGTGCAAAATGATGTCCCGTCCAGTTTTTGTCTTCCCCAATGTTTGAAACAGCAGAAATTGCGGTTAATTTTGCAGGTCTTAAAGTTCCGTCTGTAATTTTCGCAATCGTAGAACCTTTTCCGTCGGAATACGTATCGCTGTCCAAAGTTTCCTTGAATAAAGGAGCAAGGTAAACCAGATGATTGGCTTGCCCTAAATATTCCTGAGTAATTTGAAATTCAACCATTTCGGAAGTTTTTTTCAAAGCTCCGAAAAGCGGATTAAACGCTTCACGAGGCTGAAAATCAACAGGTCCGTTTTTAATCTGAACAATCACATTATCTCTGAATTTCCCGTCTAGCGGAACAAATTCCAGATAAGCCTGTTTTGCTCGGTCTTCTTTGCTCGGACTGTACACAAAGGCTCTCCACATTACGATTCCGCCATAAGGTTTCAAAATGTCAGCCATCATATTGGCGCCGTCTGCGTGGGTTCTTCCGTAATCCTGCGGTCCCGGTTGTCCTTCCGAATTGGCTTTTACCAAAAATCCTCCGAAGTCAGGTATCAGTTTATAAATTTCTGATGCTTTATCTTTCCACCATTTTTGAACATCTTTATTCAACGGGTCAGAATTTTCCAATCCGTCCAAAACTTTAGGCGACGAAAAATTGACTGATAAATAAACTTTGATTCCATAAGATCTGAAGATATCTGCCAGAACTTTTACCTTTTCAAGATAGTCTTTACGGAGCATATTTGGTGAAGCATTCACATTATTGAGAACAGTTGCATTTATCCCGATAGATGCATTTGCTCTTGCATATTCTTCGTATCTCGGCGAAATGGTGTTCGGTAAATCTTCCCATTTCCAAAGCGAATGCCCTGCATAACCGCGTTCAATGGTTCCATCCAGATTGTCCCAATGGTTGAGAATTCTGATATCGTACGATGGTTTTTCGGTAATATTCAGATTTTTTAATATAGATTTTGTCTGCTGCAAACGTAAAATATGATAAACTCCGTACAATAATCCAATTTCTTTTTCGGCAGAAATAACCAGTTTATTCTGAACTGATTTTATGGTATAACCACCCTTCAAATTTTTCAAAGATTTATCTGTCCGAAGTTCAATTTCCTGACCTTGCCAATGATTCATTAATTCTTTTTTGGCGATATTTAAGGTCGGATTGTTTCTTTTGGAAATAATTTTATCTGCCGAAATTCCGTTCCTTGCCGGAAACCGAAGCCAAAGCTGACTTCCGTCTTCTGCGAAAATGGTTAATGGAATTATTAGAAATAATAGGATATACAGTCGGAAATAGCTCATTAGATTTTCTTTTAATTTTTATTTAAATAAGTTTTGGCTAAAGCCAAATTGTATTTCTTCATCTTTAAACGGGCTAAAGCCCGTTTCTATTGATAATAGGATGAAATCCTATCCTTCGTTAAATCGTCCCTTCGGGACTTTTTGCAAATTATTCACCTAAGCCTTCTATGGTCTTAATTTTACCATTGCTGTCATATTCCAGTTCTACCACTTTCATACTTCTGAGCCAGGTTTTTCCTTCACTCGGAACAGAGTCGTGGAAGAATAGATACCATTTTCCTTTGAATTCAACGATGCTGTGATGAGTTGTCCATCCAACGACAGGCGTCAGAATTTCTCCCTGAAAAGTAAATGGACCATAAGGATTATCGCCTGTGGCATAACAAATCAAATGTGTGTCGCCGGTAGAATATGAGAAATAATATTTGTTATTGTATTTATGCATCCAGGACGCTTCGAAAAAGCGGTGTTTGTCGCCGTGAAGCAAAGGATTTCCGTTTTCGTCCAGAATAAGAACGTCTTTTGGTTCTTCTCCGAATTCAAGCATATCATCGCTTAATAAAACAACTTTTGAAGGAATTGCCGGTTCATCATCATTTGGAATTATCGCAGATTCTAAGGCTTTGTTGTTTCTGTAACGCTGCAATTGTCCGCCCCAGATTCCACCAAAATACATATAATGTTTTCCTTCTTCTTCGAAAATACACGGGTCGATGCTATAACTTCCCAACATCGGATGTTTCTCCGGAATAAAAGGTCCGTAAGGTTTGTCGCTTACCGCAACACCGATTCTGAAGATGTCATTTTTATCTTTTAACGGAAAATACATATAATATTTTCCATTTTTGAATGCCACATCACAATCCCACAATTGTCTTCCCGACCAAGGAATATCTTTTACCGAAAGGACAACACCGTGGTCTGTGATTTCGCCGTTTTCTACATCATCCAACGAGAAAACGTGATAATCGTTCATATCAAAATGGTCTCCGTTGTCATTTTCTTCGATGCCGCTTTCACGGTCGTGTGATGGATAAATATATATTTTGCCTTCAAAAACGTGTACGGAAGGGTCTGCCATATAATCTTTCGGGAATAGATATTTTGCTTTTTTCATTGTTTTAATTAGAAGTTAGATTTTAGAAACTAGATATTAGACTTATTTTTCTTTTGTTAACTGAATGATTTTTTCTACTACAGGTTTTGCCTGATTATTCCGGTCGAAAAGTAACGGATAATCTGTTCTGCCTTTTACCGGAAAATCATTTTTCCAAGATTGAGCATCTGTAGTTCCCCACAAGGTTACTCTTCTGATTTTGTCCTGATGTTTCAGAAATAATCTGAAAAAATCCAGATAGCGGTTTTCCCATTCTGTTTTTACATTTTCGGGTAGTCCAGCTGTGTAAGGATTCATTTTCGCATCATATTCAACTTTGTCTGCAACATTAGCAGAAGTTCCCCAAGGTGATGGAAGTGCGCTGATTTCCATTTCAGTAACATTTACTTTTACGCCGTTTGCTGTGTAGTCAAGAATTGCTTTTTCGTATTCGTCAAGGGTTGGTGTATCAAGACCAACGTGGGTCTGCATTCCTACTCCATCGATGCGGATTTTTCTGGATTTTAGAGTTTGAACCATTTTGCTCACGGTTTTTACTTTTCCGGGATGCCATTCGTTATAATCATTGTAATACAGTTCTGCATTCGGGTCTGCTTCCTGAGCGTATTGGAAAGCCAACGGAATAAATTCTTCGCCTAAAATTTCGTAAAACTTAGATTTTCTGTAAGTTCCATCTTCCATAATCGCTTCATTTACCACATCCCAACCTTTCACACGACCTTTGTATCTTGTCACAACTGTGGTAATGTGATTTTTCATTCTTTGTTTTAAGACTTCAGCAGAAACATCTTTCCCATCTTTGTCTACGAAAAACCATTTGGGTAACTGCGAATGCCAAATCAAAGTATGACCGATGATGAACATTTTATTTTTCTCTCCGAAAGCAACAAATTTATCGGCGTCATCAAAAAAGAATTTGCCTTCTTCAGGTTGAAGAAACATCGATTTCATACAGTTTTCTGCAACGATAGAGCTGAACTGATTTTTAATAATTTCTACAGACTTTACATCTTTCTCGTAAATCTGCGGAAGACTCATCGCTGTTCCGATGTAGAATTTATTTTTGAATGCGTTTTTAAGGGAATCGTTGGAAGTTGCTGTGTTGGCTGTCTTGCAGGAGACGGTTAAGGTTAAAATTCCTAATAATGCTATTATTTTTTTCATAACTATTTTTTTAAATTTAAACGCAAAGCGCGCAAAGATTTTTTGACTACTATGCTTTTTTTAAGTTCGCAAAGGCGTAAACTCAGCGAAGAAATACAAAAGTTCACATAAAGTTCCTTTTTTAAGCCTTGACAAGGCTTTTTAATACACCGAATCACTCGCAGCCCGGCTTGAACGGAAATCCTTTTTTTGCGGCTGGAGAAGCTTTGGCAAAAAAGATTGGGAGTGGAAGACGGATAAAGCTGCCCAAATTTTTATTATATCCTTAATCTTTCGCCTTTCTTCTTTCTTTAAGGTCGTGCTCGATTTCGATTTCTTTCTTCTTATTGATTTCGTAGAACATCAGCAATCCACACGCTAAAAAGAACGGGATTGACGGGAATACGCTGACCAGCATTTTGGCACCTGTGGAAACGGTTTCCGGCTGTAAAACACTCACTGCTCCTTCTGAAGAAATATAACCGTACTGACCTATGATGTAAGCAACCAGCGAACTTCCGATGCTCAAACCGACTTTCAAACCGACCATCATTGCTGAAAAAATAATTGCTGTCGCACGTCTATTGTTTTTCCATTCAGAATAATCGGCAACGTCGGCAATCATCGCCCAAAGCAATGGCGTTCCGATTCCGTAGAAGAAACCGTGTAAAATCTGGGATAAGAACATTAATCCGACTGATTTTGGAGGGTAAAAGATAAATGCTAAAACGAATAGTGTTGAAATAAAGAGTGAAGCGATAAATGCATCTCTTTTCCCATATTTATCTGCAAACTTTTTCGAGAAAGTGATTCCAACAATCATCATAATGATTCCACCTGCATTGAACAAGCCGAAACCAGCTGAACGAGGGTCTTCACCAAAGAAATTCATCCCAATGGAATTGAAGAAATTGGTAATCGGTGATATAAATTGCTGAAGCGAGGTTTCATCTACATAATTGTTGAAATAATACACATACGAACCGCCTTTCATTGCCAATGTTATGAAAATCAATGCAGTAACTGTTAACATAATAATCCACGGCTTGTTTTTCTTTAAATCCTTCAAATCAGCGCTTAAAGTAGATTCCTGCTCCGGCTTGGGAATGACTCTTTCTTTGGTTGTGAGAAAAGTGATGAGCAACATTACTGTTCCGATAATTGCCAACCAAGTCATCACCACCTCGATTCCTGCTGCTTTATCACCGTGTCCTGCTGATAAAATAATCGGCAGCATAAATACCTGAACGAAGAACTGCGCAAACATCACAGCTACAAAACGGTAAGAAGAAATACTGTTCCTTTCGCCCATATCACCTGTGATAACGCCACTTAAAGCTGCGTAAGGTAAATTATTGGCTGCATAAAGCAATAATAAAACTGAGTAAGTAACTGCTGCATAAATCATTTTTCCTTTATAAGAAAAATCGGGTGTGCTGAACGCAAAAAGTGCCGCAGCACCCAACGGAATTGCCGTTAATAAAATCCAAGGACGGAATTTTCCCCATTTTGTGCGGGTTCTGTCTGCCAAAGCTCCAACCATCGGATTAAAAACAAAACCAGCCAATAAACCGACCGTAAGTGTAATGATGGATGCATCTTCCGGCTTTAAACCGTAAATATCGGTGTAAAAATAAGCTAAATAGGTTACAAGCGTCTGGAAAACCAGATTGGCGGCTAAATCTCCTAAACTGTAGCCGATTTTCTCAACGACAGATATTTTTTGAGATGAGTTGTTCATTTTAATAATTTATAATTGATAAATGATAATTGATTATTCTGTAGTAAATGGTGATGCAGGAAGTCCGGTCTTATTTTTAAGGTTTCCATCAGGGTTGTCTGCCCAGTCGTATCTTACTGAAATTGGATTTGAAATGGTGTCGTTCCAGACAATGATTTTGTTGCCTTCAATTTTTGCTTTTGCCCATTCGTATTTTCCTTCTTTTCCTTTGACGGCAAAACCTTTCAGTTCTGAAACGGGTGCAAAATCATCGGTTCCATTTTTAAAGGAAAGAATGATTTTATTTCCTTCTACTTTCATTGACTGATAAACCGGTCCGTCTGCAATGATATTCTTTTTGTCTGCAACTTTTAGTGCCTGCAAAGCCAGTCTGTCACCGACTGTTTTCTTGTTTAAAGGATGAATATCGTTCCACTCTCCTATATCGATAATTACAGCAAGTCCCGTGTTCGGAACTTTCAGCGAAACCTGACGCTGCTGGTCTCTTAATTCTGCCCAATTGCTTTCCACAGGTTGTGTTTTTGGTTCCATAAAATTGGCTAATTGTACTGTGAAAAAAGGCATCTCTTTCTGGTTCCATTTATTTCGCCAATCCAGAATCATTGTGGTCAGCAAATCGCCGTATTCTCTTGGTTTTCCGGTGTTGCTTTCGCCCTGATACCAAATGGCGCCTTTGATATTATAATTGATAAGCGGATTAATCATTGCATTGTACAATCCGGTCGGTTTCCAACGGATGAAAGTAGTTCCCGGAGCCATTTTTTCCATTTTGGCACCGATTTTATATTTCCATTCGGTTTTTAAATCGATTTTATTTCCTTCAATTTCGAGGTAATAAGGTTTGTCAGCGATGAACTGTCCTTTTCCGCTACCGTTGGAGATTCTAACAGCAATCACGTTTTTGCCTTCCTTTAAAACGCCTGCCGGAATATCGTACCAACGCGGCGGATATTCATAGGTTACATTGCCTACTTTTGTTCCGTTGATGTAGGTAACATCAGCATCTTTTATTCTTCCTAAATTTAAAAAAGCGGCTTTTCCTGCCTGATTTTTGGTTAAATTAATTTCTTTTCTGAACCAAACTGAACCTTCAAAGGAACCTTCCTTATCTTCCCAAGAACCGGGAATATTCATTGTTTTCCAGTCAGAATCGTTTAGGTCGAAATTTTCCCAATGTTGGTTTAATCCGATATCGCTTTGGTCGAGCTCTGTGTACCAAGCTTTGCTCAAGGCCTGTTCGCCGGATTCGGTAGATTTTATCAAATCATCATTTTGCCATTTTTTGGCTTCGTCCAGATATTCAGGGTATTTTTTCAGAGAATTTTCATCCATCCACGCCTGAATCGGAGAACCACCCAAACTTGCGTGGATAATTCCGACGGCCACTTTATTTTTCTGACTTAATTCTTTTGCGAAAAAGTAAGCAACTCCCGAGAAATTAAGAATCGTTTGTGGATTTGTTGCTTCCCATTTTCCGCCATCAAGCTCGGTTTGAGGCGATTTAAAATTATATTTTTGAGGAACCGTAAAAAACCTGATGTTCTGATTGTTTGCATTTTTAATTTCGTCAGCGTAAAGCGGAGTCAGTCTGCGCATCGGCAGTTCCATATTCGATTGTCCGGAAGCGAGCCAAACATCACCGATGAGAATATCTTTCAATGTAATTTCATTGATGGTCATCGTGTAAGGACCTCCGGCTTTTTGCTCGGGAAGTGTGATTTTCCAGTTTCCGGTCTGGTCGGCGGTGGTTTTGTAATTTTTATTGAGGAATTTCACTTCTACTTTTTCTCCTGCATCGGCTTTTCCCCAAACATTCAGTTTTTGGTTACGCTGCAAAACCATTCCGTCTGAAACCAGTGCCGGAAGTTTGATTTTAGCTTCAATGAAAATGCAGAATATGCAAAGAAGCAAAACCAAAACTTTGGTGAAATTTTTCTTGTTCATATTTATTTTAAATATTTAAATTCTTGTTTTGTTTAAATTTTTCCTGATTATCGGTTTTTAGTTATAACACATAATTTTGAACACTAAGCACACAAAGCATTTTTTAAACTAACCGTTTTTAAGGCTCACAAAGCCGCTTGCGCTTATAAAAGTTCACTGAGTTTTTAATTATGTCAATTTCATATCTATTTTAAAAACGTAAATCAATTTTTATATTGAATCTCTCGCAGCCCGACCTGAGTGGAGCTCTTTTTGTGTAGCAAAGCGGAACAAAAAAGCGGGAACGGAGGGCGGAAAAGCTGCCCAAATTAAACTCTATACTTTTCATTTCTGCTTATTTTGGTGATTCCGTCAGCAATCTTACTTCGATAATTTTCGGTGTAAGCGATTTTTCATTTGTATTAAATTTTACATTAAGAATCTCTTTCCTATTTTCAGATTCTGGAATCGGGATTAATAATGATTGTGGAGAGCCACCCATTTTTCCGTCGAAATTTTTAGAAATCGCTTTTATTCCATTGATTTCCACATTCAAAGTTCGATTGTTATTGGCATCAAAATAAATAAGATGAAGATATTTTGCATTTTTTTCTTTGTTTCTCATCTGATAGCTGAACCAGCCTTTAGCCTCACGGAAATGGCGGTCTTCCATATATCCGGTGTTGGAATCTTTGCTGTCGATGAAATGGTCGGATTCCGGTTGCTGCTCACCTAGCTGAATTTTATCAGTCGTAATGTTGTCCAGTTTTCTGATTTCCTCTTCTTCTTTGATTTTCTGTTTCTGAATCATTTCAATTTTATCCTGATTCGCCTGCGGAAAATAAATAATGTAACGTTCTTCCTGAATTTTATAAAACGGAACCAACTCCAATCCTTTACTGAACTTATTTTCGGGATACAAACCTTTTAGTTTGAATGTTAAATCTTTACCATTAACCGTTTCCAAATGACTTAAAACAGAATCTGAACTTCCCAAAATTGTAGGGATTTCATTTAAAGGAATTTGTGGTCCGTGCGCAATATGTCCGCCTCTGCTGTCATCGGCGAAAAGTCCGTCCTGGTTTTCTTTTCCATATTTCGCAGCTAAAACAATCGGACCATATTTAAAGGCAAAATAATCCGAATGGTCAGGAAGCTGTTCTGCAGAAAGGTGCATCGGCATTTTCATTTCGATGACATCTCCTTTTTTCCATTTTTTATTAATGGTAAAATAACCTTCGGCATCAACCGGAACATTGATATTTTTACCATTTAGTGAAATGGTAATTTCAGAAGCGTTTGCCCATTCCGGTGCTCTTAATTTTAAATTTATATTTGATTTTGAAGCAACATCAAAAATCAGTTTTGTAGATGGATTTTCAGGGAAATTATTTTCCTGTCTCAGAACTATTTTCTTTTCAGACCACTTTAAAATGGAAGGGATAAACAAATTCACGTACAAATCGTCGTCAGAATATGCATAAATCATTTCACCATATTTGGCGTGATTTTCCATTCCCGAACCTACGCAGCACCAAAAGCTGGTTTCCGGCTGAGAATAAATCCTGTAATGACCGGGACGCATCGGCGTGAAGTAGACAAAACCGCCTTTTTCGGGATTTTGGGTGGAAAGAATATGATTGTATAGCGCTTTTTCGTAATAATCTACGTAAGATGATTTTGGATTGGTCGCATACAATTCTTTGGAGAGTTTCAGCATATTATACGTATTGCAGGTTTCGGGACCTTCGATACTTTTTATCATTCCGCTGAAATCATTGATAGGATTAAAATGCTCGCTGACGCTGTTTCCTCCGATAATCGCTGACCTTTTTTGGGTAACATTGGTCCAGAAAAAATCTGCGGCATTGCTCCATTGTGTATTATTTTCTAAATCTGCAATTCTTTTGAAACCAATCACTTTCGGAATCTGTGTGTTGGCGTGGATTCCTGTGAGTTTATCTTCACTATTCAATAATGGATTTAAAATGGCAAGGTGTGAAAAACGACGAGCAAGCTTTAGATATTTCGGATTTTTTGTAATGTCGTAAACGTCGGCAAAAACTTCATTCAGACCGCCGTGCTCGCTGCGAAGCATATCCTGAATTTGTTCATCGGAAAGTCCGGAAACTTCATCAGCCATCCAATCCGTAAGTTTTATCAGCATTTTTTTTGCTTTTTCGCTATCTGCATACCAATAGGCATCGCGTAAACCTGAATAAATTTTATGAATATTATATAAAGGAACCCAGCGGTCATTCAGACCGAAAGTTGCGGCACGAATGTTTCCATCGGCAATTTCTTTCCAGATTTTTTTACCGTTCGGAACACCCGACAAATAGCCTTTTTCCGAAAGATTCTGGCAACGCTCCAATTCATCAATCATATAATCCAGACGCTGTTTAACTTTTGGGTCGCCTGTTGAAGCGTACATCAAAGCCAAAGCGGAAATGTAATGACCTCCGATATGACCATCTAATCCTGTATTTTCCCAATTGGGATAGTTTTCTTTTTTGGGTTTCAGTCCTGCCTCTTTTAAATAAGGTGCAAGAAGCCGGTCTGCATCCATCGACAGGATATATTTCTCATCGGTCTGCATTGCCTTGCTGAAAACACTTTCGGACAGATGAACCTTGTTGAGCGGAAAGTAGCTAACATTTTTCTTTACCTGCCCAAAAGCAAGCGAAGTAAAGCTTAAAAATAATATCAGTGATTTTTTGTTCATTAATAAATGTTATTTCTACATTTCTAAAATAGCGGAAAGTATTCAGATATAAAAGAATTTTAGAATTGCTTGGAATTAAATCTGATTTAGAGTTTCAAAAAAAGCAGTTAAAAACCGTACCTTATCATAAAAAAAAAGATAATCCAAATTGTAGGTTATCAAGCTACTATATCCAAAACGCTGTGACCAAAATAATTACGATTCGTTTGAAAAAGGGTTTTGTTTTTTGATTCACTGCCTTATCGTAATTGGTGAATATTTGACTTTATCCAAAAATTTAATCAAATTAATTAATTTTAACATTATTTTAACACTCTATTGACATTGGATTCATACCATTTACAGAAGAATTAGCAAAATATCCAAGGATTTCTTTCCCGAAAAAGCTTCGTATGACAGGATATTTTAGATAATTGAATTTTAAATGAGAATATAAAGTGTTGTAATTACATTTAATGAACGGGAATCATCAATCTTGCGACAAAAATATTAACTTTGCACAAAATCATTTTTGATGGAAGAGAATTATCCCAAACATTTTGTCGCAGTAGACTGTATTATTTTCGGTTTTGATGGAGAAAATCTTAAAATTCTCCTGATTAAAAGAAATTTCGAACCCAACAAAGGAGATTGGTCACTGATGGGTGGATTTATCAATGAACAGGAAAGCTCTGACCAGGCGGCCGATCGTATTCTAAATGCGCTGACAGGTCTGGAAAATATCTATCTTGAACAATTAAATACCTACACTGCAGTCGACCGCGATCCGAGTGCCAGAATTATGTCGATATCGCATTATGCACTGATTAACATTCAGGATTCTATTCAAATCAATGAGACATACAGCGCCAAATGGTTTGATTTAAAAGATCACCCGGATTTGATTTTTGATCACGATGCAATGGTAAAAGATGCTGTTCTGAGACTGAGAAGAAGAGCAACCACAAGACCGATCGGATTTGAATTGCTTCCCGAAAAATTCACAATGAAAGATCTGCAGAATCTTTACGAAGCGATTTTTGATGAAAAATATGACAAGCGGAATTTCACTAGCAAAATCAATGCACTTGATGTCTTGGTAAATACGAACGAGAAAGATATGAGCTCGTCTAAAAAAGGTTCTTTTCTCTATACCTTTGATGAGGAAAAATACCACAAAAAAATCGCCGAAGGCTTTATGTTTAAAATATAAAAAAATAGGATGCCGATAACGACATCCTATTTTTTTAAGTATTTTCATATTACCAGAATCTTACATAAAGTGCGGTCAATAGAAGCAATGTCACCACGATCAACACCAAAGTTCTGTTATCTACTTTAAACATTGTTGCGTCAATAGCAAAAGCTTTCGGATTTACTTTCGGTCCTGCGAGACTTATCATCACCATTACGGCAACCGTGATAAAGAATGACCATCCCATATTGATCAAAAATGGAATTTCTGTAATGGTCTGCACGACTCCATTTTCTAATTTTTCGTACGTAAAAGCGGTGTACAGCCAAGTTTCTTTTCCGAAAATATCGACTGCGAAACTGTTGAAGAAAATTGCCAATAAGAAACCGAGAAGAACGCCTACCAAAGCTGCGGTTCCTGTGGTTCTCTTCCAGAACATTCCCAAAAGGAACATCGCAAAAACACCCGGACTGATAAATCCTGTATATTTCTGGATGAATGTAAATCCGCCTTCTCCTCCGATTCCCAAAACATCTGTCCACGTAAACGCCAGAGCCACAAACATCGCCACGATAATTGCCCAACGTCCTGTTCTTACCATTTCGATTTCTGTCGCATCAGCTTTCAAATATTTTTTATAAATATCTAAAGTAAAAATTGTCGAAATACTGTTGACTTTTCCTGCTAAAGATGCAACAATTGCTGCCGTCAAAGCCGCTACTGCAAGACCTTTCAATCCGGTTGGTAAAAATCCTAAAATAGCTGAGTAAGCACCGTCTTTTACCCCATTGAAACCTGGCAAATGTCCTTTCGTATATAAAACATAGGCTGCAATTCCCGGAAGCATTACGATAATCGGCATAAATAATTTCAAAAATCCTGCGAATAAAATTCCGGTTCTTGCGGTTTTCAAATCTGCTCCCAAAGCACGTTGTGTGATGTATTGGTTGCATCCCCAATAGTTTAAGTTTACAATCCATTGACCTGCAAAATACATCGCCAATCCAGGCAGAACTACATATTTCTGAACACTAAGATTTTCCGGCATTGCCAATGTGGTAGTCGTTGTGGTCGGTTTATCAAGAATCAAATTAAAATGTTGTGGTGCCTCTTTCATCAATGTCTGAAAACCTGCAAAAGCATTTCCTATGGCAGCTCCGTTGATTCTCTGGTCAACGATTTGAAGAGCCATATAAACCGTAGCAAAACCTCCAATGATCAAAACTGCAACCTGAATTACGTCGGTGTAACCGATTACTTTCATTCCGCCCAAACCAATTAATAAAGCCATAAGAAGCAATCCGATCATAATGATGTGAAGGTTGTCTCCGCCCAATAAAGTATCGATCGCTAAAGCTCCGAGATAAAGGATAGAAGTTAAATTCACAATGACATAAAGGAACAGCCAGAAAACTGCCATAATCAGTGAAACTGATTTATTGTAACGCATTTCAAGAAACTGGGGCATCGTATAAATCTTGTTTTTAAGATAAATAGGAATGAACCAGATTGCAATAATAATCAATGCCAGAGCAGCAATCCATTCATACGCTGCAACGGCAACGCCTACGAAAAATCCTTCTCCGGACATCCCGATGAACTGTTCTGCTGAAATGTTGGAAGCAATTAAACTTGCTCCAATCGCCCACCAGGTTAGTGAACCTTCCGCCAGGAAATAATCTTTACTGCCGGTTGCTGCAGATTTTTTTCTGTTATAAATCCAGATTCCGTAACCGGCTACCACCACAAAATAAACCAGAAATATGACGATATCAATAGTTGCTAAGTTTCCCATATTTTATTTTTTAACTGAGAATTTATAAATTGTTTTTGACTGATATTTTTGACCCGGCTTCAGTTCTGTTGAAGGGAAAGAAGCTTGGTTCGGAGAATCCGGGAAATGTTGAGTTTCCAAACAGAAACCTGTTCTGAATTCATTTTTGCCACCTGTTTTAGTATCGAATTTCCCGTCAAGGAAATTACCTGAATAGAACTGAACGCCTGGTTCGTCTGTCAAAACTTCCATCACTCTTCCCGATTCAGGATGATAAACTTTGGCAATGCTTCTCAGTCCGCTTCCGTTCAGAATCCAGTTGTGGTCGTAGCCTTTTCCTTTTTTCAGCTGGTCGTCATCAGCATTGATATCTTTTCCAATTGGTTTTGAAACGGTAAAATCAAATGGACTTCCTTTTACAGACTTCTGTTCGCCTGTTGGAATTAACGTTTCATTTACAGGTAAGAATTTATCTGCATTGATTTGCAGTTCGTGGTCGGTAATCGTTTTTGAGAAATTCCCTGAAAGATTGAAATACGAATGTTGCGTCAGATTCACAACTGTTGCTTTATCCGTAGTAGCTTCGTAAGAAATCTCCAAAGCATTGTCATCTGTCAAAGTATACAAAACATTTGTCGTCAGTTTTCCAGGATAACCCTGTTCACCATCTTCACTTGTGTAAGCTAGCTTCAACGTTGGAAATTTTGCATCTTTTACAGTTTCAATATTCCAGAATTTGGTATGAAAACCTTCTTTTCCACCGTGAAGACTGTTTGGTCCGTCGTTTTTATGGATGTCATAGGTTTTGCCTTCCAAAGTGAATTTGGCGTTGGCAATTCTGTTTCCAAAGCGGCCAATCAAAGCGCCAAAATAGTAAGAATTTCCGTTGAAATAATCTTCAGGTTTTGTGAAACCTAAAACGACATCTTCATATTTTCCGTTTTTGTCGGGAGCCGTGAGTGAGGTGATAATTCCACCAAAATTGATGACTTCCACCTTCATCCCATTTTTATTCGTTAAAGTATATTTTTTGATGGAATCGCCTTTCGCTGTTACTCCGTAATCTGAAACCTGTATGTTTTCCATATTCTCTTTTTGAGGCTGATTATTATTTTCTTTTTTATTGCACCCGAAAATACATAAAAGCGCAATAATAATCAGGTTATAAGTTATTTTTTTCATAGTCTGAATGATTTTGCAAGATTAACGATAATAAATCTCATTCCAACGAAGGGTATTCTTAAAATCACGGATTTTTGTGTCTTCATCGATAAAAAGAGATTCAATTCCTGCAATTTCTGCAAAATCTTCCAGCTGCTCTGCACTGATGTTTTCACTGTAACACGTGTGATGCGCTCCACCAGCCAAAATCCAGGCTTCTGCAGCCGTGTACAAATCAGGAAGCGGCTTCCAAAGAACTCTTGCCACAGGAAGTTTTGGTAATTCTTCAGTGATTTCCAACGCTTTTGTTTTATTAATTAAAAGCCTGAAATGATTTCCAAAATCCATCAAAGCAGCATTCAGAGAATCGATATTTCCTCTTGAATTGAAAACCAAACGAACCGGGTCTGCTTTTCCACCAATTCCCAACGGATGGATCTCACAAGAAGGTTTGTCAACCGCCAAAACAGGGTCAACTTCCAGCATATGCGAGCCTAAAACCGAAGGGTTTGAAGGATTTAAATGATAAGTGTAATCTTCCATAAATGCGTTTCCACCCTCAAGACCTTGTCCCATCGTTTTCATCGCACGAACTAAAGCGGCAGTTTTCCAGTCACCTTCTCCTGCAAAACCATAACCTTTTTCCATTAACCTCTGAACGGCAATTCCCGGAAGTTGTTCCAAACCGTGAAGGTCTTCAAAAGTATCTGAGAAACCTTTGAAATTTCCGTCTTTCAGGAATTTTTCTAAACCTAATTCTATTCTTGCAGCTGCTTCAAGAGATTTTCTGTTGCTTCCGCCTGAAAGGAGAGATTCAGCCATTTTGTATGAGGCTTCATATTCTTCCATCAAAGTTTTGATTTCGCCATCGCCAATCGAATTGACAACGCTAACCAAATCCCCGATTCCCCAAGTATTTACTGAAAATCCGAATTTGGTTTCCGCTTCTACTTTGTCGCCATCTGTAACGGCAACATATCTCATATTGTCGCCAAAACGAGCGAATTTTGCACCTTGCCAATCGTCCCAACCTGCTGCAACACGGCTCCAGTTTCCGATTTGTTTCTGAACTCTTTCGTCTGCCCAATGTCCTACAACCACTTTTCTGTTTTTGCGAAGACGACTTACCATAAATCCAAATTCACGGTCGCCGTGAGCGGCCTGATTCAGGTTCATAAAATCCATATCCATCGTAGCCCACGGAATATCCTGATTGAACTGCGTATGAAGATGCAACATTGGTTTTTGTAAGGCGGTCAAGCCACGAATCCACATTTTGGCAGGAGAAAACGTGTGCATCCAGGTTACAATTCCGATGCAATCTTTGGCAAAATTGGCGGCTGTAAGAGTTTCAAAAATTTCTTCCGTCGTTTTTACGGTTGGTTTTAAAACCACTTTTACAGGAATAGATGACGAAGCATTGAGAGCTTCCACAATTTTCTTTGAATGTTCGGCAACCTGAGCTAAGGTTTCAGGTCCGTATAAATGCTGGCTTCCGGTGATGAACCAGATTTCTTTTGTATTGAGAGGTGTTAACATATTTTTAGTTGATGGTTGTTGGTTGATGGTGGATGGTTGATAGTTATTGGTTTATTATAATTATTTTTTAGTGTGTACCTACAGTCATTTAAATTGAACCCTTCGGGTTCTGTGGATTTTGTACATTTCTCATTCATAGGTTTACACCTACGGCTACTGATATTGAACCCTTCGGGTTCGTAGTCCTCTATTGAATGACGATAATTGCCAAAAGCAAAAAAGCTAAAAGCCATCCGCCAGAAGCCAAACTACTGTCCGTAATAGGCATTTTTGCCGTGTTTTCGTTCGTAATGTTTTTTGATGAGTGAATCTTTCAGGCGTGGCGCATTTGGGTTGATCTGTCTTGTGCGATACGCCATTTCTGCGATGGTTTCCAGAACTTTGCTGTTGTAAACGGCTTTATCAGCGTTTTTCCCCCAAGTGAATGGTCCGTGATTTCCGATGAGAACCATTTCGACTTCTTCGTAAGACAGTTCTTTTTCTTTGAAACAATCTAAAATCTGAATTCCGGTGTTGTATTCGTAATTTCCTTCAATTAAATCATCACGCATTGGCGGTGCACAGGGAATATCTGTCGTCAGATGGTCTGCGTGTGTCGTCCCGAAAATCGGAATATCCATTTGTGCCTGAGCCCAAGCTACAGAATAAATAGCGTGCGTATGGGAAATTCCGCCGATTTTTTCCCAGTTTTTGTAAAGGTAAGCGTGGGTTTTGGTGTCGGAAGATGGTCTTAAATTTCCTTCAACCACATTGGCATCGTAATCTAAAATCACAATGTCTTCCGGTTTCAACAATTCATAAGGAACACCGCTTGGTTTGATGGCAAAGATTCCTTTTTCTCGGTCGACGGCACTTACGTTTCCGAATGTATAAACCACCAGCTTCAAAGCATCCAACTGCATATTGGCTTCGTAACATTCTCTCTGGAGTTCTTTATAGATGCTCATTTTATTTTTATTAAATGATTGAAAGATTAAAAAATTAGATATTGAGATTCTTCAATTGTGTCGGGCTTTAGCCCGATGTCTGATCTTTGATTCTCATTCGGCTTTAGCCAAAATTTATAATAAGTTTTGGCTAAAGCCGATTTGATTGTTTATTTATTAAACGGACTAAAGCCCGTTTCTATTGATTTAATTCCAGCAGTGAATCGTTTGCAGCCCGACCTGAGTGGAGCTCTTTTTGTGTAGCAAAGCGGAACAAAAAAAGCGGGAACGGAGGGCGGATAAAGCTGCCATAAAAATTTTGGTTATTGTTTTTTAGTTGATGGTTCTAATTATATATATTCAATTAACAGGTCGCCTCTACGAGGCTTGATGTGTATGGATGCTTATGTTTGGCTATTAACTGTACGCTCCTACGGAGCTATCAAAACCAGATTGTAAACTTCTATCAACTACAAATTCTCAAATTTCGACATCTTTTTCGATTTGATATTTTTTTCCGTGAAGTCTGCGAGAATCTGATATTGGTTCATCAACTCTGCATATTTTTCTACGTGTTCTGCCTGCGGGAAATATTCGGCTTCGAAATCGGAACCCATTTTCTGGCTCGCGTCCTGAACATTCGGGTAAATTCCGGCTGCAACGGCTGCGTAAATGGCTGCTCCCAAAGCCGGAGCCTGGTCTGAAGCTGCCACCACAATCGGCATATTCAGGACGTTCGCCAAAGTCTGCATAATGAACGGTGATTTTCTGGCAACACCGCCAATTCCGATGACTTTTTCGATTTTCACGCCTTCTTCTTCGAAACGGTCGACGATTTTTTTGGAACCGAAACAAATGGCATTCACCAATGCTTTGAAAATATGTGGTGCTTTTGTACCTAACGAAAGGTTGCTGATAGCTGCTTTCAGTTCCTGATTGGCATCGGGCGTTCTTCGTCCATTCACCCAGTCTAAGGCAATGGGAACGGCTTCGGAAAGTGGAATTTTTTCGGCTTCCAAAGTAAGATTTCGGATGAGATTGTTTTCTATTTCTTCCTTTAATTGTTGTTTTTGATTTTCATCAATAACATTAGAATTCATCAGAATATTTTGAGTTGGCCACATCAGAATATCTTTGTACCAAGCCAACAAATCTCCGAACGCAGACTGACCAGCCTCAAGCCCCATCAATCCCGGAATCACAGAACCATCTACTTGTCCGCAGATTCCTTTGACCGTTTTGTCTCCGATAATATCGTTGGGTGCAACCATAATATCGCAGGTGGAAGTTCCCATAATCCTAATCAAAGTATTCTCCTCCACTTTTGCGCCGACTGCTCCGGAATGGGCGTCGAAAGTTCCTACGGCAATCACTGTGTTGGTTGTCAAGCCTAGTTTTGCTGCCCATTCTTGATTTAAATTTCCTGCAACCTCATCAGAAGTGTAAGTTTTATCGTACAACCTGTCACGAAGTTCAGCCAATGACGGGTCTAACTGACCGAGGAAATCCTTTGACGGCAATCCATCCCACGATTCGTGCCACATTGCTTTGTGACCCGCTGCGCAACGGCTTCTTTTAAAGGTTGATAAATCCTGATTATCGGAAAGGAGAAATGTGATATAATCGCAATGTTCCATCCAGCTGTAAGCCGCATTTTTTACATTTTCATCGACTCTATTAATATGAAGAATTTTTGCCCAAAACCATTCGGAAGAATAGATTCCGCCTTCAAATTTGGTATAATCTTCGCCGCCCCAATTTCTCGCCAAATGGTTGATTTCCTCGGCTTCTGAAATTGAAGTATGGTCTTTCCACAATACCATCATTGCATTTGGATTTTGTTCGAAACCAGGCGTTAAAGCCAATGCAATTCCTTCTTTGTTTACCGGAAGCGGTGATGAACCAGTGGTATCAATACAAATGCTGACAATACTTTCGGGTGCTACTCCACTTTCTTTTACCACATCGGAAATGGTTTTTTCCAAGCCTTCGATATGGTCTAAAGGATGCTGACGAAATTGGTTTTGTTCCGGCTGGCAGAATTTTCCTTCTTTCCATCTTTGGTAGTAGCTTACGGATGTTGCGAGTTCGGCTCCGTTTTCTGTATCAATCAGGACTGCACGAACGGAATCTGTTCCATAATCTAATCCGATAACATATTTCTTCATTTTTATAATGAATTAAATTTTAATAAATTTTTACATTTCTCCAGTTGAGAGATTAAAACAAATATAAATTTTTATTTTAAATAAATGTAAATATTACACTTAATTTTAATTTTTCTTTTATTGATGGTGCTTAACGGCTATTTTATCTTTAAAACAACAAAAGAATTGGCTGGAATTTGAACAGAAAACTTCCCTTTTTTTATCAAAAAATTCTCTTCAAGAGGTTTTATGTTTTCTGTTTGGAAATTATTTTCGGCAGAAAGTTGAGAAGCAGTCAAGGTTGTTTTAGTTAATTTGCTTCCTAATTTGATGTTTTTTGGATTGATTTCAACTGATTTTTCCTGAGAATCTGTATTGACTATTTTGATGATTACTTCATTATTTTTACCGTCTTTCACCGCGGATGCAAAAAGCTGATTTTGTCCTTTTGCAGCATTTCCGTTTTCAGAAATTTTAATTAAATCGGTTCCTTTATTATTGGAAAATAATTTCTGAACATAATAATTTGGTGTTGCGTAAGACTGTAAATTATTAAACCAAATTAAATCCGGTGTCCATTGCCAACCGTCTGCGTGGGCAAAAAGCGGTGCATAGGAAGTCATTGTGACCACATCTGCATTTCTCTCCAATCCGGTCATAAAAGCGGCTTCTGATAATGCCGTTTGCCAGTTATTTTTATTGTCAGGTTTTACTACACCAACCGATTGTGCAGCATATTCTCCTGCAAAAACTTTTGGTCCCGAACGGTCGTAATCATCATACCTTCCGGCATTTTTTGTAAACCATTCGGGTGAATTGTAATAATGTTCGTCGACAATCTGTGCATTGAGTTTTTTGAGCTCTTTCCATCCATATTCAAAAAATTCTCCGTCCGGCGACGGTCCGCTTCCTGAAATGATTTTAATATCAGGATATTTGGAATGAATGGCTTTTTCAAAAATCTTGTAACGCTCGATATAATCTTCTCCCCACTGTTCGTTCCCAACACCGATATATTTCATATTGAATGGTTTTGGATGTCCCATTTCAGCACGAATTTTACCCCATTTAGTATTGACATCTCCGTTGGCAAATTCGATTAAATCCAAAGCATCCTGAACGAAAGGATTTAATTCCTCCAAATGAACCAATTCGGCTGTGTTGAACTGGCACGCCATTCCACAACTTAAAATCGGTAAAGGTTCTGCTCCCAAATCTTCGGAAAGCTGGAAATATTCGTAGAAACCTAATCCGAATGATTGGTAATAATCAGGAGTGAGGCGATGGGCAAATCCAGAACTCCATTTGTCGATGAGATATTCTCTATCGGCGACATTTCCTAAAGTTTTTTTCCATTGATATCTTTCTGCAAGGGTTCTGCCTTCGACGATACAGCCACCCGGAAAACGTAAAAATCCGGGTTGCAAATCATATAATTTCTGCACCAAATCTTTTCTCAAACCACCTTTTCGTCCTTTCCAAGTATCTTGTGGGAAAAGCGAAATCATATCCATATTTACCACGCCGTTTCCTGTGAAGGTGATCTGTAGTTTTGCTTTTTTAACCGTTTTTGATGGATAAAAAACAGCCGTATATTTTTGCCAGCCTTTTCCTTTGATCAAAATCGGAACTGTAGAAATTACGACTCCGTTTTCATCAATCAGACTTGCATTGACCGCAGAAATATTTCCTGATACATTTTCCAAGTCAAAACTGAAATCATACTTTGCACCTTGATGAAGTCCAATTCCTCTGAAACCTTCATTCTCTAAAATGTAATTTTTGTCATTGTAAACGGTTATTCTTGCGTAATTTTTATTGGTTTTGGAATCGTCAGAATAAATAGTCAGAAACCCGGAATCTAAATTCGGAGAAAGGGTTTTAGTGTTTTGTTGTTTCCAGCCCATCAGAGGTTCATCAAATTCGAAGCTACGGTTTTTGATTAGTTCGGCATAAAGACCGCCATCTGCTGCAAAGTTGATGTCTTCGAAGAAAATTCCGTACATCGTTGGCTGGATTTTGATGTTGGTAGATGTTCCGTCTAAATCTAAAGTAAACTTTGAGGTTTGTGCCGATGAAAATGCAACGCAACCAGAAAGAAGAAGGGTGAAGATTTTATTTTTAGTTTTCATTTATACTATTTTTTGATTGTTCAAACAGACACTTCGACTATGCTCAGTCTGACATCTCTAATACTTAATGCGTGATAATCTGTAATTATTTGACTTTTAACTGCATACTTTTCAATCCTGCATTATCAGAAGTTCCACCGTGAAAAATGGTATAATCTCCAGGTTTTGAAACCAAATCATCTGCTTTTTCGTCATAAAATTTGAATGATTCTTGAGAAATTGTGAGTTGGATATTCTTTGTTTCTTTAGATTTAATAAAAACTCTTTCAAAAGCTCTTAAAGTCTTTACAGGCGCCAAAACATCGTTATTTCTTTTCACATAAACCTGAACAACTTCTTCACCGTCTCTTTCTGAAATGTTGGTAACCGGAATTGTAATAGTCAAATTTTCTTTACAATTAATAGAGTTTTTACTCAATTTAGCATCTCCATAAGTAAATTTTGAATAGCTCAAACCGTGACCGAATGCATACAAAGGTTTTTCTGTCATATAACGGTAGGTTCTTCCCTGCATATCATAGTTTTCAAAACCCTGATGCTTGCTGGTTTTAGAAAGTGCATTGTCCAGTTGCTCGAGATTTTTGTAAAAGGTAATCGGCAATTTTCCAGACGGATTGTAATCTCCTGCCAAAACATCCGCAACCGCAGTTCCGCTGGATTGTCCTCCGTACCAGGCATTTAGTAAAACATCGTAATTTTTTTCGTCTTGTTCCAGACCAAGCGAACTACCTGTGCACAAAACGAAAACAACAGGTTTTCCGGTTTTTCTTAATTCTGCAAGCAATTCACGTTGAACTTTAGGAAGTTCTATCGACGTTTTATCGCCGCCTTTGAAACCTTCTGCGCTAACCAACATTTCTTCGCCTTCAAGGCTTGGAGAAAGTCCGCCTGCAAAGACAATGACATCTGCATCTTTTACTTTTTCTTTTACTGAAGCGAAATTTACCGGGTCTTTTTTATACACTTCAAAAGCAATACTTACATATTTACCTTTTTGGGAATGGCGAAGTTCTATCTGATATTCTTTTCCTTTCTGCATTTTTACAGGAAATTCTGAAGGATGTCTTGCATCGGGACCTTTTCTGGTAGCGATTTCCTTACCGTCAACAATAAGCGTGTAAATATCTGATGTTGCAGCAGAAAATATCACATCGCCACTATAATTGCTTTTAAAAATGCCCGAAATTTTTGCTGAAGTATTTTCTCTGGCAACACCTGCAGCGAGTTGCGTTCCGCCAAAACTATTATATGTGATTGAAGTATTATTGACTGATGTATTGACCGGTTGACCTTTGAATTCATTATTATTAAAAAATTCTACCTTCATTCCTTTTTGTCCGTTTTTCTGACTGACAAAATTTTGATAGAGCGAAGTTCTTGCCGTAGGATCTGCGACTTCACTTCCTTTTTCATAAATAATCTCAGCATTCGGAAATTTGGCTTTTATTCCATCTAAAATTGTAACCGTTGAAGAAGGTGTTCCGTTATAATTTCCCAACTGCATTATTCCATCATCTGCATTGGGGCCAACAACTGCGATTTTTTTAATGCTCTTATTTAAAGGCAAAACATTTTTGTCGTTTTTCATCAGAACGATTGACTTTTGAGCCATTTTCAAAGCCTGTTTCTTATGTTCATCCGAATCTACAACCGAATATGGAATTTGGTTCCAATGCACGGACGATTTTGGGTCCAGCATTCCGAGCTCAAACCAGCCTTTCAGGATTCTGCGCATTGATATATCGAGGTCTTTTTCGGTGATTAATCCGCTGGAAAGAGATTTATTAAGATTGTTGTACGTATCTCCACATTCCAAATCAGTTGAATGTTTTAAGGCATCTGCAGCAGTACTTTTTTCATCGGGATGGGTTCCGTGGTATTTTTCCTGATAGAAATCTGCCAAAGCCCAACAATCGGAAACTACCATTCCGTCGTACTTCCATTTTCCGCGAAGAATTTCGGTAAGCAAAGTATTGTTGGCGCAGCACGGCTGTCCGTCGAAAGCGTTATACGCACACATTACTTCCCTTACATTTCCTTCTAAAACCAAAGATTTGAAAGCAGGAAGATAGGTTTCGTACAAATCTCTTTTGGAAACTTCCGCATTGTAAGAATGGCGATTCCATTCCGGACCGCTGTGAACGGCAAAATGTTTGGCGCAGGCATGAGTTTTGAAATATTTCGGGTCATTTCCCTGCAAACCTTTTACGGCAGCAACGCCTAAAACGGAAGTCAGGTAAGGATCTTCTCCATAGGTTTCCTGACCTCTTCCCCATCTCGGATCTCGGAAAATATTGATGTTTGGCGTCCAGAATGTCAGACCTTCGTAACGTCCGGTTTTACTGGCTTCATCGAAAGATTTATTATATTTTGCTCTGGCTTCGTCAGAAATCATTTCAAATGTTTTGAGATGTTCCAGAACGTCCCAGGTTGCTGCTAAACCAATGGCTTGAGGAAAAACTGTCGCTGTTCCAGCTCTTGCAACACCGTGAAGCGCTTCATTCCACCATCCGTAAGCGGGAATTTCCAATCTCGGAACTGCTTTGGAATTGTCCATCATCATCCCTATTTTTTCTTCCACCGTTAATAATCCGAGAAGATTTTCGATTCTTTGTTCGGTGGGAAGTTTGGGGTTTTGGAAGGGGTGTTTGTATTGCTGTGCATAGCTAATGCTACTGATTACAAATAATAAGGTGAACAGAATTTTATTCATATTGTTGATTTTAAATCCATTATTTTATTCATTTGGCTCAAATAAAATCACTGGATGTGGCTTTATAATGTGATAAAGGCAAATATAAGATTCTATTTTTAATAAATGTATAAAATACACTTGTTTTTTTTATCTTTAATATTTTGGATACTTAATTCACGAGATAATCATTATCAATCTTCCGAATAACCACATAAGAAAAGCCACCAGAAAAACTGATGGCTTTAAAATTAAATTTTTAATAAATTATTTTTTAATCAACTTACGAGTTACCGTTTGACCGGAATCAGATATTTCAACGAAATAAACTCCAGCAGGAAGGTTTGCAATATTAATTTTATTTTTACCTGAAGAGAGTTTCTGCTTTCCAGCAATCAAGCTTCCTTTTGCATCAAATAGTGAATAGTTTGCCGTGTTTGATTTAAGCTCAACAAAAAACTCATTTTGCGCAGGATTAGGATAAACACTTACCTCATCTTTTATCATTTCATTCTGAGAAACGGCAAGCGTAGCAAAACTTAATGGAAGAAAAGTATTGGTGTAAGTATTTTCTTCAGTAATATATCCCTGGAAAGGATTTATAAAAGGTTCGTTCCCGGCAGTTACTTTATAGAATCCAGTAACTCCGTTTTCTGTTTTAAGCACGTACGCTCCGGCAGGAACTTTTATCATATGATAAACCCCATTCATCTGATTTACAGTTATTGCTTTTGGAGTTGATACATTACCTGAACCAACAAAACTAATATTTCCGGTAGCATTAACGAGTACAGGTGTATTTGCAGGAATGATACCATTGGTAATCTGTGTGGATGCTACACCCGTTGCAGACGGAATCATGGTATATGCGGTAACTCCCGACGGAATACTTGCCTCAAAAGGCAGTAATACAACGCCATAATCGCTGAAATTTCGTGTGTATGATGCGGACGTTGCAGTAAAATTAAATGGCACCTGAAAGTCTTTCCCCTGATCGGAAAGAGTAAGTGTATTGCAGGCATTTCCTGATACCACGTTTGTGTTGTTATTGTTCACAGAACTGTTAACGTAGAATAAACTGTTTACATTTTGAGAGGTACTGATCCAGCTTGATGTCGAATTAATTCCAGTTGTATTTCTAAAATCTAATGAAGTATAATATTCATTTTCCAAGGCATCCATAAGATTACTGTCTGTAGATGCGTATGCTGCTTCAAACTTTGATGCTCTTTCGTTTCCTACATTGAAGTAGACATCGCCAAGCGTTAGTGTAAGAATAGAACTGAAGTTTCCGCTTCTCAAACCAATAATACCTTTACATCCAAAAGGAAGAACGGATCTTGATATATCAAATACCAGATTAAAACTGCCTGATCCCGGCGTTGGAAACGCTACACTTCCGTAGTTATGATTTCTTAGTGTTCCACTTGCATCAATATAATATAATGTCGTATTAGAAGAAGTTGGCAAATTACTTGTCGTATAACTCAAAACGTTAAATACCAGTTTATTATATCGATCATTTAATGCTACATATCCGTTTGCTGCGGTAGTATTTGAACTGATAAGTGGCGTAGAGTTATAAAACGTAACTGTCTGACCAGATAATTGATGACTCGTACCAAAAGCCGGATTTGTAGTCGTCTGAGTTTCAATTTTATTATAATGCATCTCTGTTCCTGTCATTAACGATACCGGTCGGTCTCCACTTTTATTAAATACAAAAGTCATTACGCTTGAAGGAGCCACTGTAATCTGCGGTCTGAACGTATCAGCAGAAAATGTGAATGGAGCAGAAACCATATTCGAAGTTTGTGACGTCGTTGTACTTGTTCCTGAATTGGTAAAAAACGGCAGATCTGCTTTCAGGTTATACGAGTTTGAAGATGAATTGATGACCACCAGTGTAATCTGATTTCCATCCTGTGAAATGTATGATGAACCTTCAAGTGTCCCGTTAGAGACTTCCCATTTGGCATCAATTCTCCTTTTACCCGTTGTCGTCTTTGCGAACTGTGATAAAATATATCCTCTTTTTGTCATCTCACCTGCTACGGTACCATTTGTACCATCCCCCATCATTCCGTAATATCTTTTTGATGCGTAATGAACCCACGCATTGATGTTGCCAAGCATTGCATTGTTGACACTTCTTGCAAAGGTGAAACCGTCGATTGACCAATTGAAATCTCTCGCAGGAACGCTGGTATTGGAATTCCAGTTGATTAGATATTCGGTTTGCCAAATTTGTTTGTTATTGTTCTGAAACTGCTTGTAAACTGACTGCATAGAACCATACTGATGACCTCCATACACTTCAAAATTGGCCATGGTTGCTGTATTCAAAAATGCATTTGCAAAATTATCGGTGAAACCAACACTCTCAGGAGCAATAACATTGCAGTTAATCAACTGACCGTAATCTCTCACAAAATTTGCGATCTGCGTTGGCGTCCAAATGCAGCCTGCGTACTGCGCCATCTCATCGGGTTCATTTTGAATTGAAATGTAATCAAGCATTACTCCGTTTGTCGCAAGATATGTAACGAAACTGTTCAGGTGTAAAGCATAATCCTGATAGTGTTCAGGTTTCAGATACCCTATTTGCTGTACACCATTGGCATCAGTAAAAACTGCATTCGAATTGTTGTTGGTCTTCCATGCCGCCGGCATTGTCCATGGGCTTGCAAAAACAATAAGTCCCATTGATTTTGCCTGCTGTGCCGTGGCTAATGCCTGAGGCCAGTTGGCAGGATCTTCCGGAATATACAGCCTCAACATGTTGTAACCCGCATCAGTAGTACCGGCTCCCCAGAGTTTCTGAATTTCTGTAGGGGTCATGTGATTGTAGGCAAACTGCGGACTGCAGACGAAACCTCCGAATCCTGTAATGTTCTGATAAGTAATATTCTTATCAATTTTTACTTTTGCGGTCTGTGTACTCTGTGCATGAAGATGCCCCGTGAATACGATACCTGCCATGGCAGCAAGTACTAAATTGACTATTTTTCTCATAGTAATAATTTGATTTTAAATGTGACATAAATTTTAATTTAACTCAATATGTTATTATTGTTTTTTGAAATATAAAGTGTGGAAAATTGATTATTTATTTCCTGAATAATCACTTTCCGGCGCACCCAAATAACTTGGTTTAAGACCTCCTGTGTTGATTAAAATCTTTTCTAAAACAATTCCCGGTTCTAAAACTCTGAAACGTAAAGTATGCTTTCCAGGTTCTGAAATCTGATGCTTTGTAATTGATTTAATGATGTGTTCCGACTGCCATCTTCCCAATTCGCCTTTGTAGTGTCCATTGAAATTAACTGTTTGTGATGTTTCGCCATCAAATGAAATTTCATATCGTATTCCTTTGTTGTGATTGTAATTTAAAGTCGGAGCTAAAAGAAGCTGAACTTCAAATTCGCCTTTGGATTCGAAATTAATATCGTATTCCAGATAGATATTTTCATCGGCTTTGGGATAGGCGTTTTGTGGAAAAGTCGTAATTCCCGATTTTGTTTTTCCGAAATCAGGAATCACTTCCCAACGAATTCTGTCTGAATTATTCATTCTTTCAAAATTTTCGGCTTCGATAGAAACATAACCTTCTTTCTCTTGGAATACTTTTTCCTTCGGAACTTTTGCTTCAGAAACGTAAGTGATTTCAGGCATTATATTTTCTTTCCCTTCAAACCAGGCTTTGTAACCTATCTTCATTTGGTCCATCATATGCGTCCATTTTCCGCCTGCAATCTCATTGTTGTATTTATTATCGAGGTAAGCATTTCTTTTAAAACATTCCTTTACTTTATCTGCATAATAATTGGCTTTAAGATCATTTTTGGCAGCTAATTCTTTGTTTTTAGCAACAGCATAATACATTTCATACAAATTACTGCACGCATCAATCGGATAAAGAACCAACTGATAATACGTATCCTGATATTCTGCCGGAATCTGGTCTTTTAAACGTAACGCATCTACTGCCAAAGCTCTGTAATCATTCAAAACCGTTTCAAATTCATTATAATTTTCAAGACTGAATGTTTTGCTATCCAACGTTTCCGGAGTTACTCTGCGGTTATATTTTGCATAAAGATTAATCATTCTGGCAATTTCTTTAGAATATTTTTCGCCAAATTGCTGCGCAGACCATTTTTCCGTGTATTCCAAAAGGTTTTTAGAATTAAACTGTTTCGGGTTCCACGCCATCTCCAGAAAGAAACTGATTGGAAATTCCATTGGTTTCAAATCGCCAACATTCACGACCCAGACTTTGTCTACTTTATGCTCGTAAGAAAGATTCATCTGCTCCCAAACTCTCTGGATTGGATTAATGTTAATCCATTTAGAATTTCTTGGTCCGCCCACATAATCGAAATGGTAATACATTCCGTAACCGCCTTTATGCAAAGGTTTTGAAAGGTCGGGAAGCTTTCTCACGTTGCCCCAGTTGTCATCACAAAACAGCAAAATCACATCACCCGGAACTCTCATTCCTTTGTCATAATAATCCTGAACTTCTTTATACAACGCCCAAACCTGCGGCGTTTTATTCGGATTTTTTCCTGTAACATTCTGAATAATTTTACGCTGGTCTTTTACGATGTTCTCAAGCAAAGAAATATTAGTTCCCTCTCCCATCGCTTCGTCGCCGTCACCACGCATTCCTACTGTTACAAGCTTTTCCCAGTTTTGGCTTCTCACAATTCCCGCTTTCCAGAAATCATGCAAGACTTTGGCGTTTTTTGAATAATCCCAAACGTTCGGAAGATTATTTTTTTTGATGTATCTGTGCCAGTCTGCCTGAGCCTGAGCCATTGGTTCGTGGTGTGAAGTTCCCATTATGATTCCCATTTCGTTGGCTAAAGGTCCGCTCAAAGGATCATCGTCATAGAAGGCTTTTCCCCACATCGCAGGCCAAAGATAATTGGCTTTTGAGCGAAGAAGCAGTTCAAAAACCTTTTCATAAAATTTAGAATTGATTCCTCCAAAAGTAGCTCTTGCCCAACCACCGAGCGAAGGTTCTTCATCATTCAGGAAAATTCCGCGGTATTCTACGGCAGGTTCTCCATCGGTATAAATTCCTTTTTTGAAATATAAATTTTCTTTGACTTCAACCGGAACATCTGCCCAAAAATACCACGGCGAAACACCAATCTGCTGCGAAACTTCATAAATTCCGTAAATCGTCCCTCGTTTGTCGCTTCCTGCAATGACAATGGCTTCCGAAACTCCGGGAAATGGATTGCTGATATTCTGGATAATGTATTTTTCACGTTTTCCGGTTAGTGCTTTTCCGTCAATTTTTTTTTGTTTGATTAAATCATCAATCACAGATTTTGTTCCTACCGTTCCGATGATGATTAAAGGAGAATTTATACCGGAAACCTTATTCAAGATGTTCGGTTGCTCGCCTGTGACTTTCTGGAAATCGGATTGAAGGTTTTTTACAGCTCTTAAAATTCCATTGTCGATTTCTGAGTTTGTGAAAATGGATAGACTAACTGATTTTTCTTTTAATACAATGTTTTCGGATTTTTTTTCTGTGCTGATAAACGGCTCTGTTGCATTGATCTGCAGACAACATCCGAAAAATGCGACGAGAAAAAATATTTTTATTCGATTCATAATCTTTTATTTTTATTAATAATGAAATCTTGCTGATGAATTGAACCCTTTCAGGGTTCGCATTTTATTTATATTTCGTTTTCCATAGGTTGCACCTACGGCTATTGCTATTGAATCCTACGGATTCTTTAATTGCAGCGAATCTCTCGCAGCCCGGCTTGAGCGGAGCTCTTTTTGTGAGAAGGAACGACGAGCAAAAAAGCGGGAGTGGAAGATGGATTAGCTGCCCAAGTCATTCCTGCATTAATTCTTCAACACAAATCCGCCATTCGGCTGAATCTCAATTTCGTATATTCCTTTTTTATTGATGGAAACTGGTTTTGTAAAGGTATTTCCGGATTTATCATCATTAATCAGTTCAACATTTTTGCCCGCCAACATCGGAAGATTGAGTTGAAGTTTTTTTAAAGTTTTCTCTGCATTCACACCTGCGACATACCATTTGTCCTGATGTCTTCTCGCAATGACAGAATATTTCCCGGGATAGCCGTCGATAAAAACCGTTTCGTCCCAAAGTGTGGGCACTTCTTTCATAAAATCCAATTGGAATTTCGGAGCATCGGTCAGGTTATTGGGCATTACCGCAAACATCTGAATAGGATTCTGAAACAGAACCGCTGTTGCCAATTGGAAACCATCTGTTGTGTGTCTTTTATTTTTGCCTTTATTTGATTTGGTTAAAAATTTATTGAGAAAAGTTCCGCCAAATTCCATACTTCCGACCGTGTTTCGAATGAATGGATGTAAAGTGGCAAAAAAAGCTTCCTGCTTACGAACGTCTTCCGAAAAATAAAGCATTTCCGAGGCTAAAACAGCTTCGCTTCCTGCATAATTGGGATACATCACTTCCCAACCTCTCGGCAAAGTAGCACCGTGGAAAATAATGGTCAAACCAAAATCATTGGCGTCCGATAAAATATCTTCGTACAGACGCATCGTTTCCTGCTTGTCGCCGCCAAAGAAATCGACTTTCAATCCTTTGACTCCGATTTCTTTCAGCCATTTCATTTCTTTTTTTCTCTCAATAGAAGAACTCATTTTATTTCTTGGTCCCATCGGAGCGTCGTTGGCTGAACCGTTTGAATTGTACCAAAGCATCACATCCACATTTTTGGATTTTGCGTATTGGATGAGTTCTTTCATTCTTTCTTTGCCAATATTTTTATCCCAAAGAGCATCCATCAAAATGTATTCATAACCGAGTTTTGATGCCAAATCAATAAATTTTGTCTGGTCATCGTAGTTCATACTATTGTCCTGCCATAAAATCCAACTCCAGGTAGATTTTCCGAATTGATATTTCTGTGAAGGCTCGTAAAGAGGTTCTACCACATCAAATGGAATCGTAGTTTCCACAATTGGTTTTAAAGAATTTCCGACTGTAATAGTTCTCCAAGGTGTTTTTCCGGGCAAAGAAAGTGCTGCGCCTGAACTTCCGAAGCCATTATTTTCCGCCATATTCGGATAAGCAACTTGGTAAAGATTTTTTTCTAAAGTGGCGTCAAGATGCGAAGCGCAGTACAAACTACTGACTCCAGTTTCTGAAAGTAAAATCCAGCCTTCGTTTCCGATATGAAAGAGTCCTGGGAAAACATAACCATAATCTGATTTTGTTCCTAATTCTGAATCGGCTTTGTAGCCACTTTCATAACTTGGTGCTGTTCGTGCAAAACCTGTCATCGATTTCATCATTGGCGAAAGAAATGTTGTCGTCTGTTGTGGAAATCTGTATCCTGTAACTTCCGATTGTACGACAACGCTGAATCGGTCTTTCATTGGCGGAATATCGTATCGGAATGCAACATTGTTGTCACTTACCTGAAATTCAATCCCGATATTGAATTGGTCTGTATTGATAAAATTGACCGTCAGCGTATTGGCTTTATACTCAACTTCGGATTTTTTGATTTTTTCGTTGCTGTATTTTTTGGAAACGAAATCCTTTTTACTGTTGATGAATTTTAAATTTTTAGAAAAATCTGATTCATTGGTAATTAAACCTAAAGGCGATTTTTCCAACATTATTTTCCCCTGAAAAGCCACAGAGTACAATGCTTTTCCTTCTTCTGAAAATACATTCAGTTTCAGTTTTCCGTCCGGACTTGAAATTTCGGCAACCTGTGCTTTAAGTTCTGATAAAAAACAAAAGCTTATGAATAATATAAATAAAAGTGCAAATTTTTTCATTTTAAATTATTTTGAAAACATCCAATAATCGAAAAACATAATGTCTTTTTCCGCTTTGCCATTGAACAGGAAATATAGATTATGAATGCCTGTAATTTTGTTGGATACATTAATTTTAACCGTTTCAAAGCGGTCGTCTCCTCCAGTCATCGGGACTTTTATGGTTCCTGCAAGCGGTCCGTCCAAACTGTCCAAATGAACATCCATCGTAACTCCGCCGTTATGCGTGGTTCCTACTCTTGCCGAAAAAGTTGTTGCTCCTTCTTTTCCAAAATCAACATTTTTTACGCTTGTGTAGGCTCCGTTTTTCTTTGCTTTAATGAAAACTCCTGCGACTTTGTTTTGATAAGATTTTACATTTTCCGACCACGAAATCATCTCCGCCTGATTGAATGCGTAAGGGTTGACGGTTGCAATAGCTTTCGTAATACCATTGGTCATTTTGAATGGAGAAATAGATCCATCTTTATTAAATTCTAATTCCTGCACGCTTATCGAACGTGTGAATCCACTTCCACCCGGCAATGCACCATTGTGATAAAAAAAATAGGTTTTCCCTCTGAAATCAATCACGCCGGGATGATTGGTAAAAGATTTTCCTTCTGCAGGCATTATAATTCCGCCGTATTCCCACGGACCTTGCGGACTTTTGCTGGTGGAATAGCCGATAAATTCTGGCAATGCACCGCCCGGCCAGAAGAGATAATAGAGATTTTTCCGTTTGTACAACCACGGACCTTCTTCGTATTTCGTTGGTCTTTCCGGATTGCCTTCCCGCTTCCCGAAAGATTCTTCGGTCATCGGAACCTCAACAATATCGCCGGAATAGGAAATCATATCTTCATTGAGTTTTACGTATTTTAGTTTAGGATTTCCCCAATACAGATGCGCCTGACCATCATCATCAATGAAAACCGTCGGGTCAATATCGCCCCATTCGCTCTGAACAAGCGGTTTTCCTAGTGGATCGTGAAACGGACCGAACGGACTGTCGGCAACTGCAACTCCAATCGCACCTTTGTTATTGGTTTTGGAAATCATTGGAACGTACATAAAGAATTTTCCGTTTCTTTCTATGCACTGTGCTGCCCACGCATCACGCTTTGCCCAATCAAAATCGTTGTAGGAAAGTATCACGCCGTGGTCTGTCCAGTTGACCATATCGTTCGTTGAAAACAGTTTCCAATTGTTCATCGTAAACCACGTAGAATCGTCTTCGTCGTGACTGGTATAAACATACAAACGGTCATTAAACACCATCGGAGCAGGATCGGCGGTGTAAGCCGTTTGAATGATGGGATTTTGCGCAGACAAAATTCCGGCACAACAAATCAGCAGACCATTCAGTATTGTTTTTAGGGTGTTTTTTTTCACTTTCATAGTAATTCGGCTTTAAAAATTGACTTAATTTGAACTGAATTTCCACCAATCAAAGTAGAAAAGGTCTTTGTTTCCTTTAAAAACGAAATATACATCGTGCACGCCTTTAATATTTTTTACTGAAGATTTAATGGTTTTAAAAACGTCGCCTTCTGCTTTTCCTTTTACCTCAACGGTTCCTAATATCGGTCCGTCCACCGCATCGGTATGAATTTCTATACTTCCGCCATTCATAGAAGCAACTGATACTTCCAGAAATTTTGTTCCTTTGGAAAAATCAACGCCCTGAACTTTGAGGTAATCACCATTGTTAATTGAAGAAACCACCAAACGATCGGTAATTTTTTTGCCCGTATCGTACGGATTATTTCTTTCCCATTCGGTCATTTTTTCTGTTTTTACACCTTCACTATAAGCAATAGTTTCTGCTTCAACTTTGTCATACGGATTCAAAGTCGCAATTCTTTTCACACCTTCGGGATTCCAAAAAGGTAATTTTTGAATGGTGCCATCGGCATTGTAAGTCATTTCGCTCACACAAATGGAACGGCGCTCATAATGCTTGCTTATCGTTTGTTTTCCTAGATTGTAATGGAAACCAAAAATGTAAGATTTTCCTTTGTAGTCAATGATTCCGGGATGATTTCCGTTGGAACGTTTGTCGCTGTCCATAATCATTCCTTTGAATTCCCACGGACCGGTTGCTGACTTGCCCATTGCATAGCCAATCCCTTCCGGACAACACGTTGAGGCATAAGCCATATAATAATTACCATTGCGCTTCCACGCCCAAGATCCTTCCTGATAATGAAACGGGTCGGGAGAACCTTTGACTTTGGCAATCGAAGGTTCTTTCACGATTGGTCCATCAACAGAAATCATATCCTTATTCAGTTTTACGTACCATAAATTGGGATTTCCCCAGTACAGATAAGCTTGTCCATCATCATCAATAAGAACAGTCGGATCAATATCATCGCCTGAATTTTTAACCAACGGTTTTCCAATTGGGTCTTTGAATGGACCATAAGGACTATCTGCCACCAAAACACCGATTCCTCTCTGTCCGGGCATCGGGCAATACATATAAAACTTGCCGTTTCTTTCTATGACTTGTGGAGCCCACGCTCCGTTTTCCGGGTCTGTCCATTTGAAATCTTTTAAGGAAGCCACAACGCCGTGGTCTGTCCAGTTGACCATATCGGTCGAAGTGTACAGCAACCAGTCTTTCATTTTAAATCCGAATGCATCATCTTCATCGTGACTGGTGTACAGAAAAACGGTGTCTTTGTAAACCATTGGCGCAGGATCAGCCGTAAATTTGGTCTGAATGATTGGATTTTGAGCAGACAGCGATAATCCTGTGAGCATCAATCCGATATTTAAAGTATATTTTAAAACTGTTTTCTTAATCATAATCAGTTTTTTTTGAATTTAATATTTAATGATTTGTTCTGTCCAGGTTGGTCCATCGATGTAAAACATTCCGTCTTTGTAATGTACCGGTTCGATTCCCATTTGAGGACCAGATTCCCAAGGCTGAAAAGTCTGACTGTACGGATAAGGTCTTTTTTCATACATAAAATAATGGCAGGAATTCCAAAGATTTCCGTCGGGACCGATGAACAAAGCGTTGTGTCCTGTTTCCTGATAAGGATCTTCGGTATCGGTAAAGAAAAGATTTTCGTAGCCGTTTTCTTTTGCCATTTCAGTTCGGTAACCTTTTTTTCGAGTTCCAAAAATCGGTTCCGGGGAAGCCAGTTCCCAAGGTCCTAAAGGTGATTTTGATTTTAATAAACCCACTTCATAACCTCTTGTCCAGGTGGAGAAAAACATAAAGTAGGTTCCTTCTTTTTTAATAACGAAAGGTCCTTCAATTCCCCCAACCATCCATTCTGGCCAGCCGGGTTGTTTTTTGTCGAGAAATTTTTGGATGGGTGTGGTTAGTTTTCCAGTTTTCAAATCAATTTTAGCCTGAAAAAGTCCGTTACCACTGCAATAGAGATAAACCTGTCCGTCTTCGTCTTCAAACAATGTTGAATCATTATTATATTGAGGTGTCAAAGGTCCGTTGACCAATTTATACGGACCTGTCACTTTATCCGCTGAAAATAACCAAACGCTGTGTGTTGCCATTCCTTTTGGATCTTCTTTTGTCACTTTTCCGCTATTTACGGTCAGCCAATATTTTCCTTGGATAAAATGAATTTCGGGAGCCCAGAATCTGCCGTTGTATGGAGAATCTTTCGGAAGTTTTTTGGCATCAATGATGAATGAATGCTGTTTCCAGTTGATTAAATCTTTAGAAACCAACATTCGTACACCGGGATTTGGACCTGTCCAAACCGGATTGGAAGTTCCCACGCAGTACCACAAATCATCAACTTTAATAATAAAATGGTCGCGCATCGAAATGGCGGAATCTCTGGTTATGGGATTGGTGTAGCGAAATTCTTTCTGTAAGGAAGTTTTGCCTTTTTCAACTTGAGCAAAAACAGTATTCAAAGTAAAAATGAATAATGAAAATGCCAGAATATTTTTTAAAACCTTCATCAATTTAATTTTATTTTTATGTTAATAGGATTGCATCCTATTCTTAATTAATTCGTACGGTTGGGATTCGTTAATTTTTTATCTTATTAATAGGATTGCATCCTATTCTTTGTTAAACCGTCCCGTTGGGACTTTGTGGATATTTATCTTTCATACGGACTTTCATCCATTTTCAAATACGTTTCTTCGTAACCACCGTTGTCAATAACTACTTTATACAAGACAATTCCCGGGTCTAAAGGTTCGATTGTCAGGGTATAATTTCCATTTTGATTAGCCGGAAGCGTGAATATTTCTACTTTTTCCACCAATCTCGCCGCAGCTGCCGGATACATTTTGGTATAGTTATTTGCCCACGTCAGATCCTGATTGATACCAATCGTTTTTGAATCATTTTTATCAAAATAAGCTTTAACGCTGTGTCCTCCTTTTTTGAACGGAAGCGTAGAATCAAAGAAGAAATGAATTTTTACAGTCGAGGGATTATTTTTTAATTTGAATTGATATTTGATGGAAGAGCCATCTGTTTTTTCGGTATAAGGCATCAAAGCGATTCCGGAAAGCGTTCTTCCCAAATCAGGAATGACCGTCCATTTTGTATTCTTTGTATTCTTAGTTTCATAAAAATGTTCGGCTTCCATAGCAACTACACCATTTTTCTCTTCGAAAATATAACCGCCGGTTTTTGCTTCTTCAGGTTTGATTCTGTAAACGGTTGGTTTGATATTCCCTTCTTTCGGCTCGTCCCAGGATTTGTAACCAATATGCGTTTGATCCATCATATGATTCCACTTTCCGCCGGAGATATTAAGGTTGTAATCTTTGGTGTATTTGGCATCTCTGGCGAAACATTCATCGGCGTAATCTGCCCAATAATTGGCTTTCATATCTTTTTCTTCTGCCAGTTTGTGATTCATTGCGACTGAATAATACATATCGTACATATTTGCCATTGCACGAACGGGATGTAAAACAATCTGTTTATAAGTGTCTTTATAAGCTTTATCTAAAGTCAAAAACTGCCTTAAAGCTCTTGTTTCCAAAGTCAAATACGAATCTCTTACTTGCAAAAATTCTCCGCTTTGAAGATTGTAGGTTTTGTGGTTCATCATTTCTGCGGAAACCCTTGAGTTATATTTACAGTACAGATTGATGATTTCTGCAATTTCCTTCGCATTGCTCTTTCCAAAATGTTCTTCAGCAAACTTTAAGGTATAATTTTCAAGGTTATCCTGCGTAAAAGAAGTCGGATTCCAAGCCATATTCAGGAAGAAATCCATTGGATATTCGTTGGGTTTTAAATCTCCGACATTCAGAATCCAGATTTTATCAACACCGTAACTATACGTCAACTGCAACTGTTCCCACATATGTGGAATCTGCGTCATGTTCAGCCATTGATAAGCTCTCGGCGCACCGTACAAATCGACGTGATAATACATTCCATAACCGCCGGGATGTTTTTTCGCACCGAGATAAGGCAATCGGCGGACATTTCCCCAGTTGTCATCACAAAGTAGAATCGTCATATCGTCCGGAACTTTCATTCCCTGGTCGTAATAATCCAGAACTTCGCTGTATAATGCCCAAAGCTGGGGTGTTTCTTTTACGGGTTTTTTGGTTACTTTTTCAATAATTTTTCGCTGATCCTGCATAATTTTCTCAAGCAATTTGAAGTTGGCTTCGGCGCTTCCCAAATCGCTCATCGGTTCGTCGCCATCGCCACGCATTCCCATCGTTACGAGGTTATCGTAGTTTTTATTTCGGTTAAATCCATCTTCCCAGAATTTCAAAAGAGCATCTTTATTGGTGTGGTAATTCCATTCTCCGTTTCCATATTCTTTACGGTGATTTCCCCATTCTTTTTGAGCTCTCATCATCGGTTCGTGGTGCGAAGTTCCCATCACAATTCCGTATTCATCGGCAACTTTCGGGTTGAGCGGGTCATCTTCGTTAAAGGCTTTTCCCCACATTGCAGGCCACAAATAATTAGCTCTGAGACGAAGCAAAAGCTCAAAAATATTCGCATACATCTTGCTGTTGATACCTCCGAATTTAGTTCTTGCCCACGTTCCGAAAGCAGGTTCTTCATCATTAATGAAAATCCCGCGGTATTTTACTTTAGGTTCGCCTGAAGCAAAATATCCCGGAATTACATAAGCCGAAGAACGTTTTTTTACAGGAACATCATTCCAATAATACCACGGAGAAACGCCTAATTGTTTTGATAATTCATAAATTCCGTAAATGGTTCCACGTCTGTCGCTTCCGGCTATGATGAGTTGTTTTTTAGATTTAGATTTTGGATTTTCTACCGTTGTTATCACGAAACTTTCCCATTTTCCTTTCAAATCTTTGGCGTTGATTTTTTTGGATGAAATAAGCTGGTCAATTTGTTTATTGGTGCCTAAAGTTCCGATGATGATTTCAAATTCACCGGAAGTTTCAGAGGTTGAAAGATTAGGTAATTTTCCGGTCACTTTCTGAATATCTGACTGTAAATCTTTCGCAGCACGGATAACTGCAACATTCTCTGATTTATCGTAAAATAGATTTGCAGTATTTCCATCTGTCAAAACAATAGGAAAACCGATATCATTTGAAATGATATTCTCTGTGAGTCCCGACGTTTGTTGTGCTAAAGCAATTCCGCCGGAAAAAAAACACAATAAAATTAAAATTTTAATTTGGTAGATTGTTAATGTCATAATTATTCTGACTTTAATGAATTATTGACTTCCTGTTGATTTATGGGTTTGAAAAGAAGTTGGGAAAATAGATACAAATCATTTTTCCAGACTTTGAAATCGTGACCTCCCGGTTCTACATAAAAAATATGTGGAATTTTATTTTCCGTCAAATAATCGCTCGTTCTTTTGCTGAAAGGCATCAATCCGTCCTGATCGCCACAGGAAATCCAAAGGAGTTTTAATTCTTTAGCTTTTGCAGGATTCGGAAGTAGCTGTTGAGGTTCTTTTGTATTTGGTGCAGATGAAAATCCACCAACCCAGGCGAATTTATCGATATTTCCCAATCCGAAATTAAGGGTTTGTCCGCCTCCCATTGACAGTCCGGCAATTGCTCTATTTTCTCGGTCTTTTTTAACCGGATATTTTTTTTCGATGAAAGGAATGAGGTCGTTCAGTAAGTCTTTTTCGAAGGTTGCGAAAGCTTCCACTTTATCTTTAGCCCAAATATTTCCCGTCGCACTGTCGTCTTTCATTGCTCTTCCGTTCGGCAGAACAACAATCATCGGAGTTAGTTTTCCTTGTGCATATAAATTGTCGAGAATAATCTGTGGTGTACCATTTTTAAACCATTCTTTTTCGTCGCCACCAATGCCGTGAAGCAGGTACAAAACCGGATATTTTTCACTCTTTTTGAAGCCTGGAGGTGTGTAAACCAATGCTTTTCTTTGAGTTCCTACTGTTTTCGATTCGTACTTAATCGTATCAATTTTTCCTTGTGGAACTTCCTTATTTTCTAAATCAAAACCTTGTGGAGCCTGTTGTTCAAATGTTTGCGCAGAAGCAGACATTCCCGAAAACAAAAAAGCTACAATGAGAAGTATTGAATTTTTCATATATTATTATTTGTAATTTTTACACTTATTAATTTAGGCAAAAAAATAATACCCTGCAAGGGTTGATCTTTTTTCCATTTTGATGTTAATTTTGGTGGCAATTAACAGGTCGCCTCTACGAGGCTTTGTTTTGATGACTCTTCTTTTTTGCTATTAACAGATTGCTCCTACAGAGCAGTAATTATGATTCTTTTTAAACGCTGAATCTCTCGTAGCCCGACTTGAGCGGAAATCCTTTTTTGCTTGTACAATAGTTGTATTTATTCTGAAATCATCAGCAAAAAAGATTGACTCCGTCGAACCACTCCGTTAGGTTTAAGAGTGGAAGGCGGATAAGCTACCCAAAAATTAATTCTTTCTTTTATTATTCTGAAGTTTTGTTTATTCTGAAAAAATCAACATCCACAAAACCTCCTGTACTTTTCGTTGCATAATTGAAAATCGCAAATTTTGAACCCATAAAAAATCTTCTGTAATCGAAAATCATTTTATAATCTTTTGCCATTTCTGTCCAGTTTTTCTGGTCGGTGCTGTAAGAGAAATCCGACAGGTCTTTTCCAAGGTTAAAATCACCTTCAATACGGAGGAAAATCTTATCTGATTTAATTTCAACACGTTTTTTTTCTTCTTTTCTCACTCCGGTAATCGCTTTCGTTTTATTATCAAGACTGACTTCATTGGTAGAAAAAGTCAAAAATTTCTGATTGCCTTCTTTTATAACCGATAACAACCCTGAATCTCCGTTGAAAGCGCTGAAACCCGTAACATCACCATCTTTCATTCCCTTTAAATCTAAGGCAACAACGGCACTTGATTTTGGACCTTCCATTCTCTGCGTTAAAGTATTCGGAGCGGCATAAATATTATCTACAATACGGCTCGTTTTCAATCTCATAAAACCTTTTCTGTCGAACAAAGACCAGGCTTCATTCACAGGATTATGATTCCATTGCCACTGGATTTTCAGTTTTTTATCTGAAAATTCATCGCTTTCCACGATATTATTTTTTGGTTTAAATGGAGGAAGCAGAACTTCGCCATTCAAAGGAACTTTTCCGTTGTCACCCAAAACCGGCCAGTCATTTTCCCATTTCACAGGAATCAATATCGGAACACGCCCTACTCCATTTCTATCCTGAAAAATCAGTGAATACCAATTTCTGTTTTTATCATCAATCAAAGCACCTTGCCCGGCGTAAGAAAAACCTAAAAAATTGTCTTCCAGAATCACTTTTTTCTCGTAAGGTCCGGTTACTTTATCAGCTCTGTAAACTTCCTGACGGCGTTTTCCACCTCTTGGCCAGGAAATCATCATCATATAATATTTTCCGTCTTTTTTAATGATCTGATTGCCTTCCAAAAGTCCGGTTTCCGAAGAATCTTTTTCAAAAACCACCGTTCCGTCTGGATTTCCGATGATTTCTTTAAAATCTGGACTTAATTCAAAAACTTTGTTGGAAGTGAAAACATAAACCCTGTTGTCATCATCAAATAGCAGCGAAGCATCGTGAAAATGTCTGGTTCTGGTAATGAGTTTCCAGTTTCCGGTTTCAGGATTGTCCGTCACGTAGAAATAGGATCTGAAAGGCTCGTCATTCGGGGAAAATAAAACGTAATATTTCCCTTTGTGATAGCGGATGGAAGAAGCCCACTGTCCGCGACCGTAAACCGTTCCATCCAATAAGTCATATTTTGAATTGTCATTCAGTGTATTGAAAACGTAGCTCGCCATTTCCCAGTGAACCAAATCTTTGGAATGCATTACCGGAGCGCCAGGCATCAGATGCATTGTGGTGCTTATCAAATAAAAATCATCGCCGTTTCTAGTTATTGATAAATCCGGAGCATCTGCCCAAATGATAGGATTGGTAAATGCTGTCGTCTGCTGTTTCTGAATCGGATTTACCTGAGCCGAAAGAAGGTTCAACCCGATAAATCCGAAAAGAGAAACTATATAAAATGGTTGATTAATTTTCAAAATTTTACTATTTTGGTGGTGATTTATTATTTAATCTAATTTTAAAAAACACTGCGATAAGATCAGTGTGACATTGCTGATACTAACCGTTTTATTTTAAACGTTTCAAGCTCACCTGCCAAAACCTGCAATTGTATATTCGGTTTTGGCTAAAGCTAAAGCCAATTTTACTTTTATTCTTATTAAATGGGCTAAAGCCTATTTGTATTGATAATTTATTTTGGTACAATATCGTTAGACGACGTGCTGTACAAACCAATCAAACTTCCTGTGAAACCTCCTGCAACATCGGTTGAAAGAATATCTCCGGAAACTGAACCGCCAAGATTTTTGAAGTTTTTGCCATCCAAAGAATAATTAAAATTAAGATCATCTTTCTCACCAACAACCTTTAATTTAATCGGTTTTGAAAGCGAAATCTTTTCGCTGGCAATTAGTTTTGATTCTCCTTTTTCTGTTCTTTCTAAAACAATGTAAAAGTCTTTATCCTTTTTCGTAATTCCTAATACATAATTGAATCTTTCGCTTTGATAACAGGTGATTCCGGCTAACTCTTTTTCAGATTTCGGTTTAAAATCGAGCATTACGGAGGTTTCAAAATCCTCATGCTGTAGTCTGTGGAATAATGCCGAAACAGGAGCTAATGCTTTGATATTGGTTTCAAAAGGAGTGACTTTTACGCCGTTTTTAGCCGTTGTAATAAAGTTTTCACGCGGTCCACGCATTGCAATCCATCGATAATCCAGGTTTTTATCAGTCAGCTTATCGTTGTAAGTGAAGTTTCCGTTCGGGAAAAATCCGTTTTGTCCGGTCAGATTTTTTACGCCTTCCGGTAATTTCAATTTGGGTTTCATTGGAACCAAACCGTTTTCAAAAACAGGATACGTTCCTTTCCAGTCTACAGGAAGAATAAACGTTTCTCTTCCGTGATTCACACGCCCTTTCTCGTTGGGACGTATTGCCAGAAATACTCCGTAATATTTTCCATCAGGAGCTTCCACCAAATCGGCATGACCTGCCCAATCAACCTTCTCTTTTCTGTCTTTCGGAAAATATCTCTGAGTTAAAATAGGATTATTTTTTGCAGGAATAAAAGGCCCTTTCGGCGAATCTGACATAAAAATAACTTCGCTGTGATTACCACCTGTTCCACCTTCTGCACACATCAGAAAATATTTTCCGTTCCTTTTGTAAATATGTGGACCTTCTATCCAGATTGGTTTTTGTGAGAGGTCAACACCTCCATTCACAATAATTTTATCTGAACCTGCCACAACCTGGTCTTTTTCCAAATCGTAATCCCACATTTTGATGACACGGTGACCGTTGTACAACTCTGTCCCTTTTGGCGGTGCATCATTGTGAACGATGTATGCTTTACCATCATCATCAAAGAAAATCGCAGGATCGATTCCGTCAAAATTCAGTTTCTGAACTTCGCTCCAGCCTTTTGCCGGGTCTTTGGTTTTCACGACCATATTTCCTACTCCGCCAGCAATCTGGGTAGTAATCATATAAAATGTGTCATTGAATTTATTGTATTTGATGTCCGGAGCATAGATTCCCTGAGAAACGCCTCCTTTTTCAACTTTAAGCTGTGAAGGTCTGTCGAGAACGTGACCCACCTGCTTCCAGTTGACCAAATCTTTAGATGTAAAAATCGGAACACCTGGAAACATTGAAAATGAAGAATTTACAAGATAGTAATCGTGTCCTTTTCTGGTAATACTCGGATCTGGATAACAGCCCTGAAGAATCGGAGAATAAAATTCGTCTTCCTTTAAAGGATTGTTTGTGTAGATTTTATCATTTCCACGATAGGAAAAGTCTGAAAAAGTCTGTGCTGAAATACTATTCATTGAGAGCAAAGCAGAAGCAATAATGAACTTGGAAGTATTTCGATTTAATATGGTATGGATGATATTCTGTTTCATTTTTTATTTTTATGGTTTGGAATTTTATGACATCCGATTTCGTTATTTTCATTAGTAAAAAAATCGAAATGAGATTATTTTTATTGAATTAAACTTTAAAAACAAGACCTTAATTATGAGAAAAAACATTAAGGCCTTGCAACTATATGAAGAAAATAATATTCATTTTAAACTCCACTGAATGCGCTGAAACCTCCATCAATAGGAAGTAAGGCACCCGTGATAAAACTTGCGGCATCTGAACACAGAAACTGAACAGCACCATTTAGTTCGTCTGCGTTTCCGAAACGTCCCATTGGGGTTTTGGCAATGACTTTTTTGCTTCGGTCGGTTAAAGAGCCGTCAGGATTCAATAAAATTGCACGGTTCTGATCTCCTATAAAAAATCCTGGAGCAATGGCATTGACACGAATTTTATCGCCAAATTTTAAAGCTACATCCGACGCCAGCCATTGTGTAAAATTGGTAATCGCCGACTTTGCCGCTGAGTAACCCGCCACTCTTGTGATTGCGGAATATGCTGCCATTGAGGAAATATTCACAATACTTCCACTTCCCTGCTCTGCCATTACTTTTCCGAAAACATAGCTTGGGTAAACAGTTCCGTTGATGTTTAAATCTGTCACTTCGTTCCACGCTTCCATTTTCATATCAAAAAAAGATTGATCTGGAGACAAGGTTGCAGAAGGGATATTTCCACCTGCAATATTGAGAAGAATATCGATTTTACCGTATTTTTCAAGGATTTTCTTTGAAGCCGTTTCGAGACTTTCAACATCCATTACATTGGCTTCCACGGCGAATGCGTCACCCCCCGATTCTGTCAGTTCTTTAACACGAGCATCCAGAGTTTCCTGATTTCTTCCCAAAGCAACTACTTTTGCTCCGGCTTCGATGAAACTTTTCGCCAAGCTTCCGCCTAAGACGCCTGAAGCTCCGGTAATTACTGCTACCTTATCTTTTATGCTGAATATTTCGTTCATTTTTATGATTGATGATTGATAAATGATGATTGATAATATTGAACCCTTCGGGTTCTTTGATTCGTTTAATCCTGTACCATAGGTTTCACCTACGGCTATTCAAGTTTAACCCTTCGGGTTTGGTAATTTTTCTTTAATTTTTCTTTCTATAGGTTTCACCTACGGCTATTCATATTAAACCCTTCGGGTTTTGTAACCTAAAACATTCGTGAACCATAGGTGCCAAATATGGCTTCTCATATTAAATCCTTCGGGTTTGGAGTTAATTTTATTTTAGTCCGGAGTTGACGGCTGCCATTACCCCTTCGATTTGTCCTAACGCCAACATTCTACCAAGGAATGAATAGCCGGGATTGTAGCCTTTGTCAATATCGTCTGTCAACAGTCTTCCGTGGTCTACACGCATTGGCAGCGTTGGGTTTTCTTTTTCAAAAATTTTAATCACTTCGATTAATTTCCCTCTTCCTTCCAAGTGATTAGCTTCGATAAAATCTCCGTTTTCAAAAACGTTGGTGCTTCTGAGGTGTACAAACTTTGTTCTGGAAGCATATTTCTGAGCCAGCTTTGGAACATCATTCTGAAGTCCGGCACTCAAAGATCCTGTGCAGAAAGTCAATCCGTTGTGTGGATTGTCTACTGCATTCAGGAACCAATCAATGTCATCTTCGTTGGTTACGATTCTTGGTAAACCCAATAATGAAAACGGTGGATCATCCGGATGAACACACATTTGGATATCGTATTGTTCACAAATGGGCATTATCTTTTCGAGGAAATATTTCATATTCTGGCGAAGATGATCTTTATCAATTCCATCGTATAAAGCCAATAGATTTTTGAATAACTGAACCGGATTTTTGTCGCCTTCTTTGATATTTCCATTCACAAAACCCTGGGTTTTCACAATGATAGAATCAATCAGATCATTATTGTCTTCTTCAGATAAAGTTGTTTTCAGTTCTTCAACTTTTGAGAGAATTTCGTGATTGTAATCTTTCTCTGCACCTTCTCTTTTTAAAATATGAATTTCAAAATAGGCAAATTTGGCTTTGTCAAAATATAATGATGATGAGCCGTCTTTCCATTGAAAATAAAGATCTGTACGAGCCCAGTCTAAAACCGGCATAAAGTTGTAGCACACAGTTTTCACGCCTGCTTTTCCTAGATTCTTTAAGCTTTTGATATAATTTTCTATCAGATGATCTCTATCCTCACCTCCGTATTTGATAGACTCGCTCACAGCAAGGCTTTCAACTACAGACCAACGAAGTCCGAAACTTTCTATATAGTTTTTATAATCATTAATGGCTTCGAGAGGCCAAACTTCACCATTCGGAATGTCGTGTAGTGCCGAAACAATACCTTCTACCCCAATCTGGCGGAGCATATCTAATTTTATTTTATCTTTTTTTCCAAACCAACGCCAGGTTTTTTCCATAATAAATTTCATTTTTTATTAAAACAAAGCAGGTGCTATGTAACACCTACTTTGCTGCTGTTAATAAGAATGTGTCTAAATTTTAATTGTAACCAGGATTCTGGTATTTTGCTTTAATGTCAGCCGAAACCTGCATTGCATCTAACTGCCCTTGAGGTATTGGTCTTAAATAATGGAATGGCTGAATAGTTCTTGTAACTGTTTGAGGGGTATGATCTCCGTAAGAAGAACCTCCAATTTGATAGGTTTTTGAATAATCTATCCATTTTTGTGTACGTACAAGATCATACCATCTATAGAACTCACCGTAATATTCACGGGATCTTTCAGCAAGAATATAATCGATAGTGATTGTCGCAGGAGTTGCAGCAGTCATTTGTGCACTGTTATCTGCTACATAAGGTACATTTCCATTGTTGTTAAATCTCCATTTTCCTGCTCTGGCTCTGATTACATTGATCAAATCTCTCGGAGACATTGCACCCGATGCACCTTTTACGGCAGCTTCTGCAGCAATAAAGTAGAATTCTGAGAATTTAGCAACATTAAATGGTCTTGTAAGACCTGCATTCGGATAACCAAGGCCGTTTGGATCGTCTGTACGGTATGTACCAATTTTCCATAAACCAGGATATACGATACGGCTGATTCCGTTTGGTGCAACTACCCAGTCTGCTCTTCCCGGCAAAGTTCCTGCTCCAACACCGTTTTGTCCTGCTCCTGAAGGATAATTAGGCATTTGTGAATCGTCATTAAGAAAGCTAAGAATAGCTCCTCCTGGTTGTACAGGTAGATTATTGGCATTGTATAGAACCGGGACAGATGTCAATCCTGTTCCATTTTTCTGCCAATTGCCCCTGTAGGTAGTTACGAAAGTCCCATCATAGCGGGAATCATTGGTTTTGTCTGCAAAAGTATTTTTTATTACTCCAATGGTAGGTGCCATACGTACCCAAGGTCTTCCCAAAGGTTGAGATGCCTCTCTCTGCACTGCGCTTGCAATGTCTGAAGCTGCCCACGCAGTAGTTTTACTACTTTTTATCGCAGTATAATTCCATGTTTGCATCCATGCAGCAAAATTATCCGGTGCCCATCCTGATCCGAAACCTGTAGGATCTCCTTCATTGTAGAAGGTACTAGACTGAGTGTGATCTGCATACAGCATACACTCTTTGTTGCGATCTTTTGATCCCTCATTCACATCATAAAATGTTGCTTCTAAACCATAGGGTCCAGGACTCGTAATTCCGGCCATTGCAATATCATATGCCTGCTGAAAATAATACTGAGCACTACGACCGTCCGGATCTGTACGTGGAGTCTCCGGATATGTAGGAATACTGTTCGGGTTCTGTAACCACCATCCATAGGTAAGGTATGCCTTCGCTAAGAACAACCGTGCTACATTTTTGGTGACACCACCGGTTACCCTAGGATTAACAGGTAAATTATCAATAGCCTTCTTCAAATCAGGAAAAACGGCTCTTGTATATACTTCAGGAACGGTATTTCTTACAGAAGTTGTAGTAGGATTGATGTTAAAAGCTAATTCACCGGAACCTAAATCTAACGGAACACCACCATAGGTCTGTACAAGCATAAAATAATCATATGCTCTGAAGAAACGTGCCTCTGAGATTAAAGCTTCAGCGACTCCGAAACCGGGACCTCTTTCTATAATTCCGTTGGCTGTATTTATATTAGGAAATGTTGCACCCCACACCATGCTTGTAGGGAAGGTAGCGGCATTGATGTTACCGTTTCCGGACATATCAAGTTCTCTGAAGTTTCCATCTGCACTTTGTGCAAATGTAGATTCATCAGTCCCGTTTTGGCAATTACTCATAAAATATCCGTTTCCGTATAGCAATCTCATGTGTCTATATAAGGAAGGAATACTTTGATTGATACCATCAGCGGTGTTGAAATAATCAACTGTATAAATTGATCTCGGCTCTTCATCTAAAATCTCGTTACATCCTGTGAATGTAAGTGAAAGGAAAACAGCTCCTACAATCAGTTTTTTATTAAATTTTATCATGATTCTGTATTTTTTAAAAAGTTAAATTTACACCTATTAAATAATTTCTAGTAGAAGGATTGTTTGTACCAATGACTAACTGACGTTGTTGATATCCGTTTACAGCCTGGTTTTGATTCCCCAAAGAGTTTGGCTCCGGATCCATACCTGAAAACTTGTGATAAGGAGAAAATAGCACGACAGGGTTTGTAACTGTGCAATAAAGTCTTAAAGAAGTTATACTTAAACTTTCCATTAAATCTTTATCAAAATTATATCCCAAAGTGATTGTACGAAGCTTTAAATAAGATGCATCAAACATCGCCAAGGTTGAAGAATATCTAGGATTGTCACCACTCAGGTGTCTACCGGGACGAGGGAAATAAGCTCCAGTATTATCTTCTGTCCAGTAATCTACATCCACATTGTTTCCTCTACCAGTCATTCTGTTGAGATAACTTGCAGACCCATATAATGTACTTATCAAAATTCCGCCTTTCTGAAATGCTCCTACTGTGCTTAAATCAAAATTCTTGTAAGCAAATCTCATATTAAATCCACCCTGGAAATCTGGTGCAGTGTCAAAAATCTGCCTGTCTGCAGGACCAATGGCTCTTGTAGGAGTACCATCAGCATTATAACCTCCGGTATAAAGAACTTTAATAGAACCAATGACATCTGCCGGAGTTCCTGGCTCTAGAATATTCTGGTAAGGATCACCTGCCTGCCAAAGACCTACGTACTGATAATCATAAATAGCATTGATGTTGTGCCCCACAAACCAAAGATTTCCCTCGTCTTTTTGAGTTCCAGATGCCAATGCTAAAATTTTGTTTCTGTTGGTATAAAAATTTACCCCTACATCCCATGAAAACCCATCAGGATTGCTGAAAACAGAACCATTAAGCGCCACCTCAACACCTTTATTTTCTGTTTCGGCAACATTTTCTAAGATTCTCGCCAAACCTGAAGTAGTAGGTAAAACCTTTGAGGTAAGAAGGTCATACGTGTGCGTTTTGTAATATTCTACACTACCAGAAATTCGGTTATTAAATAGACCAAAATCTAAACCGTAATTCTGAGTTTTAGAGTATTCCCATCCTAAATTAGGATTTGGTGCTTCTGTCACATAGACACCTGTTGTATTTGAATTTCCAAAATTGTAAGGAGTAACTGCCATTCTTCCTAAAGTAGAATATTCTGGTACTGCCTGATTCGATGTCTGTCCCCAACCCGCTCTTAATTTCAGAAGGTTAATGGCTTTCACATTTTCCATGAATGACTCATTGGAAATAGTCCATCCTGCTGATATCGCTGGGTATGTATGCCACTTATTGCCTTGCGCAAGTCTCGACGATCCATCTGCACGCAATGTTGCAGTCAACATATATTTGTTGTCATACGTATACATCGCTCTTCCCATTGCTGATATAAGACCATTTTGGTAGTAAGTCTGATCCTCTGGTCTTACCTGAATGTCTGCCTGTGGAGACTGACCTAGATTATAATACTGAAAGAAATCTGCAGGAACGTTTCTGGCACTTAAGTAAGTGCTTACATATCTATTGCCTTCAGCAGAATATAATGCAACTGCATTAATTTTATGTTTACCAAATGTGCGGTCATACGTCAATAGGTTTTCTAAAACCCAGTGATAGGTTTGATTATTTCCTCTACCAGCACTTGACGGAGCTGTTGCATTTGTGTTAAAAACTCCTACGCCTGTATAATTGCCACTATTGGATGTGCGATAGTCTAAACCTACATTTAATCTGTATTTTAAACCATTAAGCGGTAAGCTTATTTCACCATACATATTATTGTAAGATGAAAAAGCTTTCGTTTCATCTACATATTTTTCTCCTAAACTTTCTAATCTTTGACGTGTGTAGATCCACGTTTGATCGATATTTCCGGCAGTACTCATTACAGTTTTCAAACTACCATCTGCATTGTAAGGGCTTGCCAAGGGAGAATATCCTAATATAGCACCGGGATTAATTCCGTTCGCTTCAGATTCTACATAATTTGAATTAGACGTAAATCCTACACGGAATCTTTTACCCAACTGCTGATCTACTGCCATTCTTAAAGCAAATCTCTCGTAATTCTGAAGCGGAACCAGAGCGTCCTGCTTAAAATATGATAAGCCAACATTAAAGTTTCCGCCTTCAGTTCCACCAGATACTCCTATATCATGGCTGGTAATCATCGCAGGTTTGTAATATAAACTTTGCCAATCTGTATTTGTATTTAGATTTTCATCACCGCTTGTACTGTATAAAGGTGAGGTAGACGTTTGTGTTCCTGTAGGTGCGGGTGTCGCATAATTACGAAGTTTTGCAAATGCAGGACCATCCATCATAGGATATTTGGAGAAAAGTGTCTGAACACCATTAAAAGAATTATATGTAAATCTTGCTTTCTGCCCTTTGTTTCCTCGGTTAGTGGTTACCAAAATAACACCATTAGCACCTCTTGACCCATATATTGCTGTTGCAGATGCATCCTTCAATATATCTAAACTTTTGATATCACTTGAACTGATATCGCCTAAAGAACCGGCAAAGGGAATTCCGTCCAATACAATGAGAGGATCATTATTTCCTGTCAGTGATCGTGTACCCCTGATCCTTATCTGCATCGTTGCTCCTGGTTTTGTAGAAGACTGCAAAATTTCTACACCCGCAGCTCTACCTTGCAATGCCTGGGTAATATTCGCAGAAGGTACTTCACGGAGCGCATCACCTTTCACCTGAACTACCGATCCTGTCACTGATTCTTTTCTCTGAGTTCCGTATCCAATTACAACCACCTCTTCAATCTTCTTTTCAGTAGGAACGGTATCTTTTACAGTCTGAGAATAAACCAAGCTTGAAGGTAATAAGGTCATGGCAAAAAATAGTGCCGCCTTATTGCTTTTACTTAAATAAAATAGGTTCATAATTATTATATTGTTTTTAATATTAGGGTAACAAAAAATTAAATAATCAATTAAACTTTTTGTTTTTAGATATACATATTTACTAGAGCTTCAAACAATTCCTGTTTACCGCTTTTCGGCTGAGGTTCGCCAGTCTCATGTGCAATTTTTCTCAAATCTTCTAAAGTAAGATCTCCGTTTTCAAATGCTTTACCATTGCCGTTATCAAAAGAAGAATATCTTTCAGTCCTTAATTTTTTGTAATCAGAATTTTCAAGAATATCTGCCGCTACAGATAATCCTTTTGCAAAAGCATCCATTCCTGAAACATGCGCTATAAACAAATCGTCTGCATCTATTGAATTACGACGTATTTTCGCATCAAAATTCACCCCTCCAGAACCTAAACCACCTCCCTCTAAAATCACTAACCACGCTTGTGCAAGATCAAAATAATCAACCGGGAACTGATCAGTATCCCAACCATTTTGGTTATCGCCTCTGTTTGCATCAATGCTTCCAAGCATTCCTGCATCAACCGCTACCTGTAATTCGTGTTCAAAAGTGTGACCTGCAAGTGTAGCATGATTTACTTCAAGATTCAGTTTAAAATCTTTTTCTAATCCGTAGTTCTTAAGGAAACCTATTACAGTTTCGGCATCATAATCATATTGATGCTTCGTAGGCTCCATCGGTTTTGGTTCTATTAAGAAAGTACCGTTAAACCCTTGTTGTCTTGCATAATCTCGAGACATGGTAAGAAATTTAGCCAAATGCTCCTTCTCACGCTTCATATCCGTATTTAGCAAACTCATATAGCCTTCTCTTCCGCCCCAGAACACATAATTTTCTCCTCCTAAGGCGATAGTAGCATCAATTGAATTTTTCACCTGAGTTCCTGCACATGCTACCACATCAAAATTCGGGTTTGTAGAAGCTCCGTTCATATATCGCTCGTGAGTAAATACATTTGCCGTTCCCCACAAAAGCTTAATACCAGTTTCATTCTGCTTTTCTTTAGCATATTCTACCACGGTCTGTAAATTCTTTTCGTAATCTCTCCAGTTATCTGCAGGATCTACCAAATCTATGTCATGAAAACAATAGTAACCAAAGCCCATTTTGTTCATAAATTCGAATCCTGCATCCATTTTGTACTTCGCTCTTGAAACTACATCTGTACCTATTGACCAAGGATGATGGATGGTAGGACCGCCAAATGGATCACTTCCGTCTGCACATAGGGTGTGCCACCATGCCATTGCAAACCTCATCCATTCCTTCATCGGCTTACCCATAATTATCTTTTCTGCATCATAGTGACGAAACGCCATAGGATTTCTACTTTCCCTACCTTCAAATTTGATTTGATCTATTCCTGAAAAAAATTCTTTTGTTGACTTTAAAACGTTCATATATGTTTGATTTTATTAATTGAAAATTTCGATTTTGATGTGGGAATTCCCTGCTCACTGATAATTTATATGCAGCAAGTCTATGTATTTTTATATATTTTTTTGATTAGATAATCGCCTGAAGATGGTCTTGCCATCCGGAGTAAGCCTCTAAATACTGATCTCTTTTTTCATGTTCAGGTTCTATGATTGCTATTTTTTCGAGGGATGCAAAAGCTTCGGATGAATCTGCATAAAAACCTATTCCCATACCGGCAGCTCTGGCAGCACCAACAGCACCGTCGGTATCATAAAGCTCGATCACAGCATTGCTCACACTGGCAAGAGATTGCCTGAAAATTGAGCTTAGAAACATGTTGGCATTACCCGCCCGAATAACATTGATGTTCATACCGATCTCCCTCATAATATTCATCCCGTATTCATAAGAAAAAACGATGGCTTCCTGTGCTGCCCTTAGAACATCCCCTTTGGAATGTATATTGAAATTAATACCATGAATTGAACATCTTGTATCTTTATTTTCCAAGACTCTTTCTGCACCGTTTCCGAACGGGATAATACTTAAACCTTTTGATCCGATCGGTGAAAGTGAGGCCAATTCATTCATATCTCCATAAGATGAAAGTGAGGTGGCAAAATTATGCTTGAGCCAAGAATTTAAAATTCCTGTTCCATTAATGCATAACAACACTCCTAATCTCATTTGCTCCTCCGAATGATTGACGTGTGCAAATGTATTTACTCTTGAAAGCTTATCATAGTCTAAATGATCCAACACTCCATAGACCACACCCGAAGTTCCTGCTGTAGAAGCAATTTCACCAGGGTTAAAAACATTTAAAGACAATGCGTTATTGGGTTGATCGCCTGCTCTGTAAGATATTGGTGTGCCTTCTTTTAAACCCAACTCATTGGCAGCGGCAGCTGAGACGGTTGACTGAATACCGAAAGTAGGAACAATTTCAGGGAAAAAACTTTCAGGAATACCAAAATGCTCAATGACATCCTTAGAAATGCAGTTATTTTTAAAATCCCAAAATATACCTTCAGAAAGCCCTTCGATTGTTATCCCGATCTCACCCGATAGTTTCATTGCAATGTAGTCTCCCGGCAACATTATTTTGTCGATTTTATCAAATATCTCAGGTTCGTTTTCCTTCACCCAAGCAAGCTTAGATGCAGTAAAATTCCCAGGAGAGTTTAGCAGATGTGACAAGCATTTTTCAGCTCCAATTTGTATAAATGCTTTTTCGCCATATTCCACTGCACGACTATCACACCAGATAATTGATGGTCTTAAAAGATTTTGATCTTTATCAACCAATATCAAACCGTGCATTTGCCATGTAATCCCAATACCTTTGATGTCTTCAGCATTTATTCCTGCCTGATGCATCACCGATTCATGCGCAAGCTTCAAATTGGTCCACCAATCAGCAGGGTTCTGTTCTGCCCATCCGGGTTGCAGAGCGATGATCTTCATTTCTTTTTTAGGTGAAAAATCAGAAGCTACTACTTTACCACTAGATGCCTCTACAAGACAAACTTTCACAGAAGAACTACCTATGTCGTATCCTAATAAATACATATTGTTGAGAATGATTTATTTAATTAATTTTGAATTATTTTTTTTGTAAGCCTTTCCATCAAACTTGTAAAATCTCGCTGCACGGTGCGAAACATTCTCTTCAATTTCATCTAATGGTATAATAAAGCTAAATGAAGAAACTTTTTTGTGAAAATTTTTGATATCAATTTTCTTTTCGCTTAATGCGCAGTACAGCTGATATAACTGCCTGATAGTAAATTTTTTTGGCAGAAGCTCGAAAATAATTGTAAAATCAATATCAATCCATCTTCTGATCTCTCCAAGAGACTCCTGTATAATAACATTATGATCAAATGGTAATGCTGGTATTTTGTCAATAGGATGCCAATCAACATTGCTATACTTTGAACTGTTTATTTTATGATCGATCTTGCAAAGAGACAGATAAGCAACAGTAATAATTCTGTCGATATTATGCTGGTACTCTTTATCCATCCATTTTATATCATTCTGACTGCTCGCACGCATAGGATCTGCATAACATTTAAATTGTTTCAGAATCATTTTTTTGATACCAGTCAGCTCATGAAGTACCCGACTGGCCGCGTCATCAACATCCTCATTACTGAATATCAAACTGCCCGGTAGTTTTTTATGCATTTCTGCAGGTGATTCATCAGAACGACGCTGCACCAATAGTATATTCAATTTGTTATCCGAATCAAATCCGAAAACAACACAGTCAACTGAAACATATGTATGTATAAATTCTGGAGCCATAGCTAATGTTAACATTTACGTAACATGACAAATATAAAAATTCAATCGATAAAAAAAAATAAAATTACATTATATATTAAATATCAAACGGTTACATAGCTATTTTTTATGATAAGAATTGTATTCATTTTATGATAAGCTTATCATAATTTTTATAATAATAAGCACTCAAACATCTAATATCAAACCTATTAAATGTTAATCACACACTTATTAAGTTAATTTTCGTTAATTTTTGGAATATGATAACAGTAGTGATGAAAATGAAGAATATTTATTATCAAAAAGCCAATAAAGTGAAAATTTTCGTAGATAAAACCCAAAATTCATCCGTAAACTTTAACCAAAACCTGTCATTAATCATGAAATTTTGACTCATTTTACAATTTTTGATAAAATCACAGAGCAAACATAATAACGTTTATTATGTTCTTAATTCATTACTAAAATCACTTATAAATAATATGATACAGAAGAAAAGCTCTTACTTCTATTTTCACGAAATAGCTGGATACTTCACTTAACTAAATAAAAAATAAAGATCATGTAATTTTTGGAAGTTTTTTGAAGTTTCGGCATCATTAAGTTTACCATCTTTTCTATTGGATAGGCATTATTTTTCAACTATCATGCAATGGAATAAGATAAGTTATGTAAATAATAAGACAGTACAATAATTAATTGCACTGTCTTTCTTAACGAATATAATTACCAGATTAATAAGAGCTCTGCTTCAAAAACATATCAATCTCTGAACTTTCTATTTTAGGATTTGCACCGGAATAACTCGCTACCAAAGCACCGACAGCGCTTGCAAAATTTAGAGCATCAACAGGATTTTGATCTGAACGCAGTTTCGCAATCAGGCTGGCCAAAAAAGAATCTCCTGCCCCTACTGTATCTGCTACTTTCACAGGATAACCCTCGTGTCTGTACAATTGATCATTCCATAGCAGGATAGATCCGTGTTTTCCTAAAGTTACACAGATTGCCTTAGTGTCTGTTTTTTCTGATATGAACTTGATGTTTGAATCCAGATCCTCAGACTCAAATCCCATTCCGGCAGAAATTTCCAATATTTCCTCATCATTGAATTTGATAAAGTCAGCCTTCTTCATAAGCTTTTCCAGAAGCTGAATATTATAAAATGGCTTTCTTAAATTCACATCAAAAACTTTAAACATTGTATCATTGGAATCTAATAAGGAGAAAAGCGTCTTTTGGGAAACTACATTTCTGCAGGCAAGGCTTCCGTAGAAAAAAACATCGGCCTCTTTTACGGTATCCATTATTTTTTCATCTACAGTGATAAAATCCCACGCAGAAGGAAATTTGATCTCGTACGTTGCAGAACCACGTTCATTTAAAGAAACCTGAACAATTCCTGTCTCATATTCCGGAGAAACAATGATTCCGGTAGTTTCAATAGCATTTTCTTTGGTGTAATCCATAATTATCTTTCCATCTTCATCATTTCCTACGGCGCTGATCATTGCCACTGGAAAGCCATACGAAGCCGTTCTGAGAGCCAGATTGAGAGGAGCTCCACCAATTTTTTTCTCTTCTCCAAAAACATCGAAAAGTACTTCGCCAAAACTTATTACATTAATTTTCTTATTGATAAACATTAATTGGGATTTTTGATATTGATATTACTGAATGAACTCTCTGAAGAACTAAAAATACTCCATTTTTTATTAACAATATTATAAATTCTGTTGGTGAACGCTATTTTATCATTGATATAGACTACACAAACATCGTTGCTGACAGAAGCAGTTACATTATAAGTCGTACCTGAAATCGAATTCAGAGGATAATAATTCATAAGATCTTCCGAACCGGAATTCATTACATAAGCTGCGATTCTGTTGTTTGCAGGTTCAAAGGCAATCTTAACTCCGCTTCCTGCGTCGCTATCCTGTGCCAGAATAATTCCTGCTTTTCCGGCAGAGACATTCAATGTAAAGTTAATCTGATTAGCTTTTTGAAGTTTCGAAAAAGTCACCTGAGAATTAGCGGATAAATTAAAGTTACTTCCATTCTGAGAAGCATTTCCAGTGATTTTATCAACTGACAGCACAGCATTCTGACCAAACACAGATGGTAATCCTGAAACCGGTTTCACAGCCAATGTTCCGTCCGAATTCTGAATAAGTCTATGGGCAACAATATTTCCTGCCCAGTCTTTTCCACCGGTATTATTTTCAGGAGTTTTTCTTGCAGTCCATCCAACAAGATAGCGGTTTGTATTGTCAGAAACAGTTTTGGCAGCATACAGATAAGAGCCGTCAAGACGGTCATTCTGAGGCGTAATCCAAGGTCCGTTTGGTGAAGTCGAAATACGGTAATGCGTTCCTGTATTGCTGCTCCAGTTTTCAGAAAAAACAAGATACCAATAATTGCCCATTTTGAAAAGATCCGGACATTCCAGCATAATATAATTTTCGGAAGAGCTGGTTGTATAAATCGGATTTTCTACAGTCCAATTTCCGATTGCCGGATTGGTGGTAGTAAATTTCAGTACGACCGCTTTTTTGTCAGAGGTCTGAGCAGAAACCAACATCCAGAATTTCCCGTCTTCGGAATTAAAGAAAACGTGTGGATCACGGAATTCATAATCATAATAACCTGCAGGAGCAGTGATTTTAAAATTCTTGACCTTCGTCCAGTTTTTCATATCTGTACTTGTTGCCAAAAGAACGCTCTCCCGTGGATTGCCTGAAAGGAACGAAGCACCGGCGTTATGACCGGTATAATAGTAATAATAGGTATTTCCTACCTTTACAAGGCTTCCTGTTCCCACTCCGAAATCGGCTTCTGAAGAAGCTCCGTAAGGAATCTGTCTTCCTTGATAGGAAAAATCTGTAAAATTACCGGTCTCGAAGCTGTGAATATCGTGAAATCCTTCTCCTGCAGGTTTTGTTTTTGCATCGTGGAGAAAGAAAAGGTGGAACTTCCCGTTTTCATAATAAGGCATTACATCTCCTGCATAACCTTCTGTATAATAAGGATTGTTCTCTCCCATCCACTGATTGGGCGGCTGCGGAAAAATGTTGGTTTTGCTGTAAATATCTTCCGGATTCACATCTGTCACTGAATCATTATTTTGGCAGGAAAATGTTACCAGAGCCATCAAAGATGCTAAATATATTTTTCTGATTGTCATTGATTCTGATATTAATTCGTTACAAGATAATTAAGGCTGTTCTCCGTGATTTTTTTGATGTTATCCAAAAAGCCGTTCGGCTGGCTTGGGGTTCCATTCGAGGTTTCGTTGTACCAGTCGTAGGCACCCATACAGATGACCATACATTTTTTATTGGCAGTTCCGCTGGGAAATTCAGCGACAGCTACACGTCCGTCCAAAGTGTTGTCCCAAGCTTCACTGGCAAGATTATTACCACCTGTCTGATTTCTCCAGCCGGCACCATTTACGTAACCACCCCAATCAGGCAAGAACCACCACGCAGTATGATTTAATCTGAATGTTCCTTTCTGAAGAAAATTGGCTTTCCCGGATTCATAAGTTTGAAGCCCGTCAAAAACAGGGTGTGTTTCGTGACCTTTGAAAGAAATTCCCCAATCACTTCCGGTATCTATAAATCCGTTCGGAAGAAAATCTCCGAAAACATTATTCGGTCCTTTTCCTGCTGGAACTATTCCCAATGCATCAACATATTGTGCAGCAAAGCTTGTTAGTAAAATATTTCCTCCACCATTCAGATAGGTTTTGATTTTGGAAGTTACATTCGTATTCAGCGCATCGCCCGGCAGAGCGGTAGCCGAGTCAAAATGCCACCAGATCACATTAATTCCCGTAAGATTGGCTGCACCATTTGCGACATCTGCCATCGAAACATAGACAGCTCCTGAATATTTTCCGAAAAGCCAATCAGAAGCTGCAATCTCATCCGGATTTGTCAATCCTGTTCTTGTAGCAGCGGTTCCAAGGAATGCAACAGACGGTCCAGAAACAGGTGTTGTTACCTTAGCTGTATAAACTTCCGTAAGACTGCCATTAGAAACGGTAAACGAAACCAGACTGCTAAAGTTGACAGTTGTTCCCGATGCAGGACTGATACTGACACCATTTGCGGTTTCAATAATCGGCTGCAATGCGGTAAGATTTGTTCCTTCCGGCATTGTAAGAGAAATGGTTTTGCCCGAATTATTGATGGTAGCCGATAATCCGTTGATTTTAAAGCTGAGAATTGGATCCTGAGCTTTTACAGTTACCAGATAATCTTTGTAGATGTTACCATTTTTTACTTTGAATTTAACCGGTTGTGAAAAATCAATCGTTGCTCCTGATGCCGGCGAAACTACTGCTCCCAGCGGAATTTCAATAACAGGAGCCAACGTCTTAACGCTTGTTCCATAAGGAAGCGTGACTGTGATTTTATCATTCTTATGATCAATTTCCCCAGAAACATTGTTCACTTTAAAAGAGGAAATATTTACTGAAACATCCGTAACAAGGCCATCTTCCATCTGACTGTCGCAAGACCAGATAAAGGCCGCAGAGATCAGCATAATGATGATCATATGAGTTTTTTTAAATATCGTTTTCATTCGTATCTTGTTTTAGTATCCGTTATTTTGTTTGTACAGTCCCTGGCTGAAGTTGATCTGTGCCAAAGGAATCGGACAGTATTCCTCAATTCCGTGGTCAAATCCCGCCTGAGAATAGAAAGATCTTTTAGTTTTCTCGACAGAGTAATAGTTGTTCATCGTTCCTGCCGTAGTTCCCCATCTCACAAGGTCGAAGAAACGGCTTCCTTCCATGGCAAACTCCATTCTTCTCTCCCATCGCAACGCTTTTCTTGCAAAATCCTGATTCCAGGTGCAGTTGACGCCCGGCTCATATTTGCTGATCAAATTATTGGTGGTGTAACTTCCAGTCAAAACAGTACTATTAGCAGCTCTCTGTCTCACCTGATTGATTAATGGCAATGCTTCGTTGATTTGTCCGAGTTCAATTAAGGCTTCGGCTTTCATCAGCAAAACATCGGAATATCTTATGATGATTCTGTTTTTGGAATTTCCGTAAAACGGGTCAACATTCACCGTACAGCCACATCCTACAGGTACATTTTCCTTTAAAGAAGCATAATAACCATAAGTTCCCGGACTTCTGCTCCAGCTTTCCTGAAAGATTTTGTTTTCTTCGTATTTCCAAGGCAGTCCGGGCAAGGCAACAGTGTGATATAACCTAGGATCTACTTTGTAACTGTTCAACTGATTGTAATTCAGATCCACATCATTAAAAGTATCGAACATCGGTAATCCCTGCGGTGTCGTTTTAAATGCATTCACCAGATTCTGGCTCGGCTTGTGAAAATCGCAGCATCCCAAACCTTGTGGTAGAGAAAGCACATCACCGTAATTGAGCCTTCCGAAAAGCGTACCGTCATTGTCAGAATATTGAATGGAAAATACCGCTTCAGGGCCGTTTTCATATGAACCTGGCATGAAATTGTATCCAAAATCAGGCTCCAATGTGTAATTACCGATTACCTGATTGGCAGCGTCGACAGATTTCTGTAGTGTTACCGGATTGACTTGGGTAACAGTGTAGTTATCGTCCTGCTCGTATGCCTGATATAGCCTTATTTTAGCAAGATAGGCAAATGCCGCGCTTTTCTTTGGTCTTCCCACTTCCGACTGTGTTGAAGGAAGGTTTGCTGCAGCGAATTCAAAGTTGGAGGCAATAGCTTCCCAAAGTTGTTGATCAGTTTTTGCCTTGTTGGAAATTTTAGGATATTCATCAATCGGCGTATTTTCATCCACGTAGGGAACATATTTGAAAAGCGTTTTCAACAAAAAATAGTAATGACCTCTCACAAAATTCATTTCAGCAATTCTTCTTTGCTTATTCGGATATTCGGAATCTGAAAGTTGCTTAAGTGCGGCAATCGCTTTGTTACATCTTCCGATTCCTACATAATTGAGATACCATAACCGGTCTAATTCACCAAAATCAGGACGGATATTGTTTGAAATTTCAAAAAAGTGAAAAGTCTGGATATCATTGGTTCCGCTTCCTCCTTTGTAAGCATCATCAGAACGAACATTTCCATAAGGCCAAAGACTGAAGGGAGTATCATAATGGTCATTTCCAAGGGATGCATAAGCAGCAACAACGAAACCATCTACATTCTGAGGCGTTACCACATCGGCTTCCGACAGGACACCTCTTGGTTCATTGTCAAGAAAATCGTTGCAGGAAGTAGTTCCCAGCAAAAAGGCAAAAGTTATTGTTAAAAGTATATTCTTTTTCATTTTTTTATTATTTAAAAATTATAGGGAAAAATTAACTCCAAAATTGAACGTCAGCGGTAACGGGTAACCGAATGCCGGTGTTTCAGGATCTATTCCTGTAAAGCTTTTTGATTTTATCGTCCAAAGATTCTGGACACTTGCATACATCCTGAAATTGGTGATGTGATATTGCTCCATTAAAGATTTCGGAAATGTGTAGCCCAATTGTAAAACCCTTAGTTTCAAATAACTTCCGCTTTCAACATAGTAAGATGAGAATCTTGATTCTGCATTGCTGTCCACTGTAGTAAGTGCAGGAATATCCGAATTGGGATTCTGTGGCGACCATGCATTCAGAAGTCTTGTTCCTTTATTGGAACCAACATCATCCACGCTCCAGAAATCAGTCTGGTATTTTTTTGAATTAATAACATCTACATCGCCGATGCCCTGCCAGAATGTTGAAAGATCAAAGTTTTTATATGAAAAGTTGAGGTTGACACCATACATAAATCCCGGATTCGGATTACCAATCCACGTTCTGTCTTTGTCGTCGATAATTCCGTCATTATTCAGATCGGCATAGCGAATTCTTCCCAAGCCTTTCCCCGGCTGGGTAGCGGAATTATCCACCTCAGCCTGAGTTCTGAAAAGTCCGTCTGCAACATACCCGTACATTGAATTGATCGGTCTTCCGAGAATATTATCCGTGGTTCCGTTTCCACCGTAGTTGTTGATAACGGATTGCGGAAGCTCAGTAATTTTGTTGCGGTTCATCGAGATGTTCCCTGAAACTTCGTAACGGAAACCACCTGCTGTTTCATTCTGATAAGATAATGCAACCTCAATCCCTTTATTCTCCATAGATGCACCATTAATCCATCGATCTCCTCCTTCTCCGATCACACCAAGATAAGGTGGCAACACCAAAATATCTTTTGTTGCTTTTTTATAAACATCTACACTCCCTGTCAGCTTTTGGTTAAAAAATCCGAAATCAAGACCGAGATTCGTCTGTGTGGTAGTTTCCCATCTCAGGTCGTCATTTTTTGTCTGCGTTGCAATAAATCCTGATGGCAGTAATCCGCTTCCGACACCGGAAATATCGTAAGCTGTACCGTAAGATGTTGCCCACGTTGGATTTCCTCCTGCGTAATTTGCTATATAAAGCGAGTAAACCGCCGAATTGCTGATTTCCTGGTTTCCGGTCTGTCCCCAACCTGCTCTTAACCTCAAATCTGAAAAGAACGGAATCAAATTTTCTGCAAAATGTTCTTTATTGATTCTCCATCCTGCAGAAAATGCAGGAAAAGTTCCGAAACGGTTATTTTTACCGAACCTTGAAGAGCCATCGTAACGCATTGTTGCAGAGAAAAGATAACGGTTATCATAATCGTAGGAAAATTTCCCGAAATAAGACAACAGGCTGTAGTAAGTAGAGCTTCCGCCGTTAAAGGCATCTCCCGTTCCTGCATCAGGATACATGTAGTCAGGCGTTTCAATCAAAAACCCTTCTTTTCTCAACCAGGTATTTTTAAATGTATCCTTGTACATTTCCATTCCGCCCAAAAGATCAAAATGATGTTTCCCTGCTTTTGCAGTATACTGTGCAGTATTGGTCCATGTCCATTTTTCGGTGTCTGACTGATCGATATTCACAGCATTGGTTTTGTTTTGCAGATAACCCGAAACATAGCTTCTTTGCAGCATTCTTTTGTAATAATTGGAAAGATCGATTCCGAAGCTGGATTTTAAGGTCAGATTTTTTACTGGCTGCAATTCGGCATAAACGTTTCCGAAGAATCTTTGGTACTGATAGCCGTTGTCTTTATTGTATTCTAAAAGTCTGACAGGGTTTTGCCGATCATTCATTCCGCCAACAGGACCGCCCCAACCGATCCCGTCTACAGTATGAACTGGAATGATAGGCAAAGCACGTAAAGCAGGATCTAAAACGCCCGGATCCATCAGCTCATTGGTTTTATTGAAAGTGAAATTTTCTCCGATTTTCAGTTTTCCGTCGAAAAAATTGTAGGAAGTATTGACACGGGCAGACAATCTTTTGAAATTGGTCAATTTCACGATTCCTTCATTGTCGTAATATCCCAGAGAGAAAAAGTAAGACCCTTTGTCTGAAGCACTCGAAGCAGAAACATCCAGCGAATTGGCAACCCCGGTCTGCGAAACCTCATCGTACCAATTGGTATTGGCTGACTTAATGGTTTTTCCGGCATCCAGATATTCAGGCACGAAACTATTGTACAATGTAGGAATGCCATTCTGAACACCCCAGTCAAAATTGTAGCTGAGATTATTGCTATTCGGGTTCAGTCCGTCATTGATGTTGGCCTGCCAAAGCACCTGTCCGAATTGTTTTGCGTTCAGAACCTCTGTTTTCTTTGCATATTGTGAATATGCCGTATAATAATTAAGGTCGATTCTCATCTTGCCCTTTTTCCCTTTTTTGGTGGTGATAATGATAACACCATTGGCAGCTCTGGAACCGTAGATACTTGCTGAAGATGCATCTTTCAGTACCTGCATCGATTCGATGTCACTTGGGTTAAGTTCGTGCATTCCGGCTTTTGTAGGAACACCGTCTATTACGTATAGCGGATCTGTATTATTCAAAGTCCCAACACCACGGATCAGTACTTTTGTATTACTGCCTGAAGGAGATCCGTCAGCTGTGATATTAACACCGGCTACTCTTCCCTGCAAAGATTTGATCGGATTGGGTTCAGTCTGCTTGTTCAGGTCTTTCATATCCACCACGGAAACCGCACCTGTAATATCTGCCTTTCTCTGCTTCGTATATCCTGTTACGACAACCTCGTCTATGCTTTTGATTTTTTCTGAAGCCAAAACGATATTGAGAACAGTCTTTTCATCCACAATTACTTCACGGGTGGAAAAATCCGGATAAGTAAAAATTAAAGTGTTTCCTTTTTGCAGGTCATTGATCTGAAATGAACCGCTACTGTCTGTGGTAGTATTGGCTCCTGTCTCCGAAACGGTTACAACAACTCCGCTCAACGGTTTTTGATTTGAGGAAACTACTTTACCTTTAACGACTTCCTGCGCAAATACATACGAAAAAGGCAGAAGGCAAAAGGCGATGGCTATTTTGTATTTCTTCATAGTATAGTTTTATTTATTAATTGTAAGCTCATGAGCTGTAATGTTCAAAACACTTCCCTTTGTATCTGTGTATAAGCTTAGTTCCGAGAAGCTTTCATTAGGGAAGAAAATTTCGGTCATTACCTTTTCGCCGTTATTGAAGAAAATTTCGATGGAAGTTTTATCCAATAAAATTTTAAATTTTCCTTGTGTTAAAGTTTTTGAAAGCGGTGTTTTAGTAACCTTTTTTGCGAATTTATCACTGAAATTGGTTTTCCCGGATTTTCTACGGTCTATGAAAAGTGATTTCTCTTTATTATCGATTCCAAAAGTGAGTTTTTCACCTAAAGAATTACTCAAAGAAATTGTATAGACACCGCTCGTCATTTTCTTAAAATCAAAATCGATCACTGCTTTTGTAAGGTCGATTTCATTATTTTTAAGAATAGATTGGGATGATTTTAGATTAATATTTTTTGAAATTTTCTTGCTATGATATTTTTCCAGTTGAGAAACGGGTACATTTTTAAGAATATAACCTTCTTTCGTTTTTACGAGGTTCACTTCTCTTGCAATGGTGTTGCTGCTTCTCCACTTTTCTGTGGGAACTTCCTGCGCATACAGCCAATTAGACATCCAGCCGATGATTACTCTTTTATTTTCAGGGACGTTGTCAAAAGATACACTTGCATAATTATCCATTCCCCAATCTAACCACACGGCCTTTTCTTTTGCCAGTTGTTTTGCAAAAAGAGCATCTATTTTAAATGTTTTTCCATCAAAATCACCCACAAAAAACTGGGCACCGGAGCCTCCGTTTGGTCCACCCGGATTAAGATTTTGAATTAAAACCCATTTGGTTTCCTGTGTTCCCTCAATTTTTATAGGAAAAAAATCCGGACATTCCCAAACACCGCCGTGTGCACCTAAATCTTTTCCAAAATCTGACAAAAGTTGCCAATCTTTTAAATTTTTAGAAGCATAAAACTGTGTTTTGTCTTGCACAGCAATACTCATTATCCATTGCTGATGAATCTCATCTCGGATCACTTTCGGATCTCTGAAATCTCGAACACCTGGATTTTGAATTATAGGATTATTTTTATATTTCGTCCACGTTTTACCGTTATCCAAAGAATACGCTAAAGCCTGACTTTCAACATCCAATTTATTTTCTTTTTCCTTTAATGGATCGTGATAGGTGTAAAATGCTACAACCGGAATGTTTTTTCCATCTCCAAAACCAGAAGTATTATTTTTATCTACGACAGCACTTCCGGAAAAAATATAACCCAATTGATCCGGGAACAAAGCAACTTCCTGCTCTTCCCATTTTACCAAATCTTTGCTGGTTGCGTGTCCCCAATGCATTGGTCCCCATTTGTTTCCACCAGGATAATACTGAAAAAACAAATGATAAAGACCATCTAAATAATACAATCCGTTTGGATCGTTCATCCAGCCTTTTTGAGGAGTGAAGTGATAGTTGGGTCTGTAAAGTTGCTCTTCGGTCGTTTTCGAAACCGACTGCGCGTTGAGCCCGGAATAAAACGTTGCAGCGATGATTAAAGTTGATATGATTTTTTTCATTATGATTATTTAATAGGAAATTTTGAATTATTTAAAAAACACTTATTCAATTTATATAGGTATTCTTTCTGATGATTACATTGATTTTTTAAATCTATTTCGTCAGTGTTTTGCTTAATTTTTCCAGCGATATCCCTTTGGTTTCCGGCATCATAAACATCACGAATAATAATTGGAATACCATTGCAACGGTAAAGACTAAAAAGACGGTCCCTGCTCCTATCGTGGAAAATAATGTAGGAATCAGTGATGGAATGATCGCTGCCAGAAGCCAGTGTGTAGAACTTCCGAAAGCCTGTCCCGATGCTCTAAGATGGTTCGGAAAAATCTCTGAAATGAACACCCAAATCACTGTTCCCTGACCAATAGCATGAGAAGCAATGAAGAGGAACAGGAAAATTGGAATCGCCAATCCTGACCAATGGAAATAAAACGCCATAGAAACCAATCCCAGAGAAATGATATACCCTACGGAACCCAAATACATGAGTGTTCTTCTCCCTACTTTATCAATGAGGTTGACCCCAACCAAAGTAAAAACCATATTCACAACACCAATTCCGATACTGCTGAGAAGTGCTGTTTTCTCACCCAAACCTGCTTCACCAAAAATTCTTGGTGCATAATACAGGAATGCGTTAATCCCCGACATCTGATTAAAAAAGGCTACTAAAAAAGCCAACATCAGCGGAAAACGGTATTTTTTCATAAAGATATTTTCCTTTGGCGATTCGGCATGGTCATCTTCCATCTGGGTGATCAAGGTGTCAGAATCCTGATCCGGACTTAGGATTTTCATCACTTTTTTCGCTTCTTCTATTCTGGAGTGGGAAACCAGCCATCTTGGACTTTCAGGAATGGTGAGAACACATAATGTATAAATAGCAGCTGGAATTGCCTGTACACCAAGCATCCATCTCCAATCGTTATCGCCGATACCGCTTAATAAATAATTTGATAAAAATGCAATCAGAATCCCCAGAACAATATTAAACTGATACAGGGAAACCATTCTGCCACGGTCTTTTGCAGGTGCAATCTCTGAAATATAAGCCGGTGCAGCAATTGTAGAAGCACCAACGCCCAAACCACCCATAAACCTGAAAAATGCAAACAGATAAGGATCATTGGAAAGTGCAGTTCCTATTGCAGAAAATGCATATAAAACACCAATAATCAAGAGTGTTTTTTTACGTCCTAATTTATTGGTCGGGATTCCGCCAAAAATGGCGCCTATCACTGTGCCCCACAATGCCATTCCCATTACGACTGCTCCGTGAAATGCATCTGAGCTGTTCCAGAGCGTCTGCAATTTTTTGTCTGCTCCGGAAATCACTACAACATCAAATCCGAAAAGAAATCCTGCCAAAGCTGCCGTAATAGACCACATAAGAATTTTATTCATCTGTTAAAAATATTTATTTGTTTGTGGCTAATATATCCCGGGGCGGCAATCCGAAGGTTTAATTTTGTAACTAAATATTTCAGCAAGGTTAATTATTTGTTAATTAATTACAATCAACTGAAAACCAATAATTTATTTAAAAATAATTTCATTAAAGTTTAATCAGGTTTCAAAAATGTAACATTGTTTTATAAAAATGTTACGTGCGTTTTGCTGTTTTTACGGTTTAGGAACAATTAATGTTATTAAAATTTTAACCGAAAAACGGGTCAAGGTGTGTGGTTTTAAGTCAGGAATTTTTAGAAACTATAAATAATTCAGAAAGCTGTTTGTTCGTGCGAATGAAGATGCGTTGTTGAGAAAGTATAATAAAAAAGCAGCAGTTTGATTTGCTGCTGCTGAATATTGTAAAAATATTAGATATCAGAATATTAATTTTAAATATACTGTAATTTGATTTCCTACTTCTTTATCACTCCTTCTTTCCTGCGGACTTTCTAAAAGCATTCGGCGATACGCCAAACTTATTTTTAAAAACGGTGGAGAAATAATTCGGGGAAGAAAAACCGGTCTTGTATGCAATCTCAGAAATCGTCAGTTCAGGATTTTGAAGCATCGATTTGGCCTGTTCCAGACGGAAATTGTTGATATAATCGCTCACGTTCACATCAAACATTGCTTTTATTTTTCTGTACAGCTGAATTCTGGAAATATTGAGCAAGTCCGCAAGATTTTCGACTGAAAAATCGGGGTTGTCGATATTGGTTTTGATGAGTTGGTTGAGATTGTTCACAAAGGTCTGTTCTATGCTTCCAAACGACTTGCTGTCCACTATTCTGCCGATATTATTCGTATAGTAATAACGTAGTTTTTCGCGGTTGTAAAGCAGTGCACGCAACGACTGTATCAGAATTGGGTAACTGAAAGGTTTTGTAAGATAAAGATCCACGCCGGATTTCAGCCCTTGCAGGTAAGATTCTTTATTGTCCAAAGCTGTCAGGAGAATAACAGGAATATGTGATGTACGAAGGTCGTTTTTTAGAATTTCACAGATTTCAAAACCGTTTTTGTCCGGAAGATTGACATCACAGATGATAATATCAGGAATTTCGTTTAAAGCCTTATCAATCGCATCTGTACCGTCGGAAACCATCACCTCAAACTCATTCTGAAGCTTTTTGCTCAAAAAGAAGGACAAATCTGAATTATCCTCCACCAAAAGAAGTGAATAACGTTCGCCTTGAGATTCCTGATTTTGGGTAATCGAATCTTCTTCCACTCCTGCGAAAACGGCTTCTGTTACAAGACTTTCGGCATCTGCGAGACTGGGTTCTTTAATCATTTGGTCTTCGTTGAAATGCTTGTTTCCCTTATAGAGACTGATGACAAACTCCGTTCCCTGAAAAGAGTTCACTTCTATCTTCCCAAGATGAAGCTCAATAAACTGTCTGCTAAGATGCAACCCGATTCCTGAACTGTTTTTTCTGTTATTGGAGCCTTTGAAATAAGCTTCAAAAACATTGCTGATCTCTTTTTCGGGAATTCCGATTCCATTATCTTTGAAGCTGATGACCGCCTGATTTCCTTTTTCCTGAACCGTGATTTCAATCTTTCCATTGTCCGGCGTAAATTTGAAAGCATTGGACAAAAGGTTGAAATAGACTTTATCCATCAGGTTTCTGTCGATGTAGAGCTCAAGGTTTTTATTTTGAGAATGAATTTCGAATTTGATATTTCTTTTCTTAGCTTCATTTTCAAAATCACGAAAAATAGCATACGTAAAATCGTAAATATTTGTCTTGGAAACTCTAAGATTAAAAGTTTGATTTTCTATTTTTCTAAAATCCAGCAAGTTATCTACCAACCGCAATAATCTGTTGGAATTTTTATTGATCAGTTCCAACTCATAGGATGGTTTTGTACCTTTGGTTTTGCCAGATTCCATCAAAGATTCTAATGAACTGAGAATAAGCGTGATGGGTGTTTTAAATTCATGAGACAATCCCGTGAAAAAATTAACCCTCGCTTCATTACTGTCTTTCAACTCATTGGCAATGGTTTCGATTTGGTTTCTTTGAATAGTAATTCTCTCATTGGTAAGCGTAAGTTGCTTATTTTTTATCTTGATCGCATAAATAAGGTAAATAGAATAGGCAACCAGGCAAAACATCAATATCAATAATATAATAGACCATCGGAATAATTCTTTTTGCGAAGAATAAAGCTCAATCTGCTTTTTAACCGCCTGTACCTGATTTTCTATAACGCCTTGCTGTTCGATGATTTTATCAAACTGATTGCGCATAATTTCCGCATTCATCCGGTCAATGATCGTTGTGCTGAGCTTGATACGTTTAGGAACGACAGCACCGTTATGAATCTTAATCGCAGTCTCGATGGCTTCTGCTCCACCTGTCGGATACAATAAAGTGGCGTTAAGCTTTCCATCCAGAACCATCTGGATTCCGCCGTCTTTTGTATTCAATCCATCAACTCCGATAAATTTTATTTGGTTTTCCAAACCTGTATTTCGTGCAACCTGCCACGCATTGGCAGCAAGCTCATCATTAAAAGCAAAAACATACAGACTTTGATTTCCCAATGAATCCAGCGTTTTCCTGAAAGCGTCAACTGGAAGACCTTTAAATGTTTTGATGAGATCTATATTGGGATTATTTCTGATGATTTCCTGAAAGCCGAGACTTCTTTCTATGGTTGGGGAAGATTGGTCATCGCCTCTTATTTCGATTACTTTTTTATAATTTTTAGAATCTGAAAGAATATAATTGGCCGCTTCTTTACCAATCTCCACGTTATCTGCGCCAATATAAGTTGTATATTTTTCTGAGTTGATCTTCCTGTCGAGCAAAATAACCGGAATTTTTTTGGCAGCCGCTTTTTCCACCACAGGAACTAAGGATTCAGGATCAATTGGTGAAATGATTATCACATCAACCTTACGATCAATCATTTTTTGTATATCCTGAACCTGCTTATTAACAGAACTTTCTGCTTTCTGGATATTGAGCTCCACTTCGGAATGAAGTGATGCCTGGATCTCCATAGAATGGTTCATTGCCAGCCTCCACGGATGATTTCCCAAGCCTTGAGAAAATCCGATAGTAATTTTGTCTGACGTTTTCTGAGATTTTTCACAAGAAAAAAAAACAAGGAAAAACAGAAGAAATAACATTCTATAAGCCTTTAGAAAACCGAAAACTTTCAAAAATTTTATTGTTGTCATATGAACACAATATTAATAAAGATGTTGCAGACGGGCAATTTTTATTGATGGTATTTTGTATTAAATCATCTCTATTGTGTTACCATTTTTAACGATAGTAAAACTGCTTTAATTGCTAACGAAAACGTTACGGTATCTTTTGATTCCGGCTAAAGTAATTTAACCTTACATAAAAAATGGATTATTGAGAGAAATTTTTTTGTTTTGATAATGAGAGAAGACTTTGTAGAAATTATGAATTACTAACGGAAAACACTAAAAACATGATCAAATTAACTGCTATAAAATATTATTGAAGAAAATTAAACAAGCTTTAACATAAATCACTATATTTATGTTACCAAACCGGTTCATCTTATTAATATGTACGTTAAATGTATCTTGTTTTTATGTCTTTTGGGACTTTCAGCAGTTTTATCAGCCCAGACGGCAGAGCAAATTCGAATCAATATCAGAATTTTTCCTTCTCAGGTTCTGTCGATTACAACTGCAGAAGATTCAAAAAGTAGAGATTACTCCCAAACTTCCAACAGTGCAAATTATAGAAATGAATTGACTGCATCTAATCTATACGGGTACCAGATCAAATTGATTAACGCAAAACAATCATCACAAACAAACATTGCTGACATTAAATATACTGAGAATAAAGACGACTGTTCATTTAATTCAAAGCTTGTCTATTCAAAAACCTCTTCCACAATAGATCAAAAAATCCCTACATCACATCTTTCTCATAATCAAAGAGAAATCCTTAACAAATGCTTTCCATCTGAACCTAATAGAATGCTTGTTTATCTGATCATTACACAATAGCAAATTAAAATTATATTAATTTCCGCTATGCGATAAATAACAATAACTTAATTTTAAAATTATTAATTCAATTACATAATATTAAAAACATTATTTTATTTTACATTTAATCAAATCAAAACATAAATTATATTTAATCATATAATATTATGTTTAAATTTATAAAAACGCAAAGAAAAACAAGTTTTAGTATTTATTTGTCAATTTTCACAAAAAATAAGTCATTTTTCACAATCTGTATTCCTCTCAGTCGTCATACTTTTGCAATCGAAACTTAGAAACAATATAACAACAACTTTAATGAAAAAATTCATTATTACATCAATAGCAATATTAGGTGTAGGAACCCTCAGTGCACAAAACGTTACACTTAACGTAAGATTGAAACCGATTCAGACACTAGTAGTGAACAACGCACAAAAAAATGTAGACTTAAATTACGTCACCAAAAATGATTATGCAAACGGTGTGAGCTCTATGAATGCAGATCACTTAAACATTTTCAGTACAGGTGGTTTCCAGGTAAAAGTAAAAAGCGGTAACTCTGCTTTACAAAACGGTAACAAAAGCATTGAAGCTAATACAATCCAAATCATAGCAACTGCAGGTTCTGATGCAGTAAATGGAGCACAATATGCCCAAAACGTTCAGCTTTCTAATAATGAAACTATGTTAGTAAGCTCTTCAAATGGTGGTGTAGATAAAAAAATCAGCATCGAATACAAAGGCGAAGGTCAGAATAAATATCTGGACAACTACATCGCAGGACAAGATCCTACAGTATATACTACTGAACTGACTTACACTATCGTATCTCAATAAGATTCCTGGAAATCTTGAATAATAAAAGAAGTGTTGCAGTTTTTTGCAGCACTTCTCTTTCATTACATACTTCTTCATGAAAAATATATTTCAGCTATTCTGTCTTTTCTTTTTTGTATTCATCTTCAACGCAAAAGCACAAACCGGAATATCAGTTTCTCCACCCAGAATTTATTTTGAATCAGGAGCCGGCATCAGTAATACCGAAAAAATAACCGTGACCAATGTAAGTGCAAAAAACAGTCTTGATCTTGCGGTAAGTCTCGGCGACTGGGAATATGATGTGAAGGGAGAAAACCAAACACATCCAGCAAATTCACTTCCGACTTCTTGTGCCGGATGGATTACTATTAAAAAAGAAGACACTTATTTTTCATTAGCACCCGGAGAAAGACGTGATATTGAAATAACAATCACCTCACCTACTCTTGCAAAAGATAATTTATCAGCTCACACAGCTTTATTGTATGTGAGCCAAATGAATCCCGTTGACGATGTCGACAGTAAAGGAGCGAATATAAAGGTAAGCATCCGTTCCGGAATTAAAATATTTCACAAAAAACCGGAAGCAAAAAAGAAAAAAATTGAAATAACAGATTTAAAATTTGATTCAGCAAAAAAAACACTGACCTTAAATTTTGAAAATCAGGCAGAAATATGGGTCGATGGTAAAGCAACCACCGACATTCTAAACACTAGCAATGGTAAGAAAATAGCTTTAGATCCTGTAATATTTTACACAATGCCCGGAAATAAAAGAGAAATGGAAATATCACTTCCAAATCCTCTGGAAAAAGGTAAATACACAGCATCTGTACTGATGGATTATGGAGATGCAGAAAATTTAGAAATGGGTGAATTAAATTTTAGTTATGAATAGAAAGTTCTGCTTTTTAATTATGATATTTTTTGCAACCGTTCAGATGCATGCTCAAATATCATATTCATCATGGGTAAATGGCTTTCTTCAAATAAATTCTTACCAGGGAAATACAGACCCTGAAGGATACACCATGATGCTTTCCGGAAACGGAAATTTCAACATTCCTAACTGGAAAGTGACCGCACGCCTAAAAAACACAATCACTGCTAACAACGGATTATACACCTTCCCTGCCAATAAAATATCTTTCCAACCTGTTTCTTCGACAGGTCAGGCATATCCTAATCCCGTTCCTACGATAGCCGAAATAGGAATCCCTCCCAATACCATTGTAACCGAAGGTTCAGAATTTTTTCTAATTCCGAAATCCAATGCGCCATTGCGTAACCAACCAAGCCAGCCAAACGGATACTATAGCTTGCAGCTAAAATTCAGCATCACGGTAGCTGGCGGAGCTTATCTTGGAAACTACCCTGCATGGACGACATTTAACGTTCCTATGGAGTTTACCGCTTATAATCAAAACAATACGATTATAGGGAAAATGGATCATAATATTCAATTTCAGATCGCCACACTTACAGGAACACCACCTACAAGCACAGAACTTTCCTTAAAAGTTAATGGAAATGCGAGTAACGGTCTTTTGGAATTTAGCAGTATGCAGGATTATAAAGACGGTAAAAGCGTTACTTATCCGAATGCACTTACCGTAAAAGCAAATACAAATTTTCAGATAACGGTAAAAGCCATCCAAAATAATTTCACATCAGCGAGCGGAAAAACAATTCCTGTCAGCAATGTTCAGATGAATTTATTGTCAACAACGCAAAATACAGGTTCATCTTTCAATACAGTTTTCCTTAATACAGCTTCACAGATTATTGCAAAAGGCTCTTCAACACAAGGAGCAAATCTTGATTATACAATCAAATATTTCACGAAACCCAATGATGAATATTTCATCAATGCAAAACCCGATGAATATTCTGCAACCCTACAATATGAGATAACTCCGCAATAATGTTATCAGTTTTTAGTCAAAATTTCATAAAAAACTTCGCGAATTGTCTGTTATTGATCTGTTCGCTTTTTTTGTCGGCTCAAAACAAAACAGGAAACATCCTGTTTGACATTCACGAAAAATCATTTAGTGCAGATTCAAGAATCCTTGACCTTGTTGTAGTTATTGATAACAACAGGAATGAAAGTTTTAAAGGAAAATTAAAAATATCCACTCCGACAGGATTCAGATCCATTTTAGGACAGGAAATTTTTGTTGATCTTCAGAAAAATGAAAAAAGGTTTGTTTCACTTAAATTCTTCGTTGGAAACAATGCAGATGCAGGAGACGCTCAGATCAATCTTATTTTAACCAACGAGTTTGATCAGAAAATTGGCAAAAAAACAGCCATTCACCAAGTGCAAGAAAGCAGTATTCTACAGATGACTGCCGAAAATCCTCAAATCTTCAGAGACAACAACCTTGATTCTTTAAAGATCAGAATAAAAGTTTCCAATAAAGGAAACAGAACGCAGCAAACGACATTGGTTTTTAAAATTCCTGATTATAGTGACAGCAATCATTTTATCGAACAACACGGAACACTGCGCCCACAGCAGGATTCTACGTTTACTTTCAGTTTTCTGCCTTCAAAAGAACTTCTAAAACAAAGTAATTTCACTATCAACGTTACCGGATTTAAAGATCCCGATAAGGAATTATTTGGCAACACAAGAATTTCTGTACAAAGTATTTCTCATACACAAAAGTTTCAGGACGAGCAGCAAAAGGGCTTCGCAAGTACAACAAGAAATTCAATCACAGCAAGTTACAGAAGAGTCGGGAATGATCTTGATATGTATCAGATTTTAGGAAATGGCGGTTTTAATGTTGCTTCGGGATATATTTTTATCAACGGAAATATGTTTATGATGAATTCGCAGACTGATCCTATCGTCAACAATACATACATTTCTTATCGTCGGGAAAAAAGCGAATTTACCCTAGGAAACATCAGTAGACTTCTTGAAATGTCACTTTTCGGAAGAGGAATAGAATACAGTTTTCTGAATGCTGCAAAAGACAAAAAAATTGAAGTCGGTTTTATCGAGCAGAGCTTCAGTTTATTTGAAAGAAATTCTTTTTTGCAAAACGGATACGGCTTTTATGTGAAAGGAATTCTTAACCCTTACAATTTTTCTCACAACCTGTCATCAATTTATATATTTAAGAATGATCCTTACGAAAAAGCAAAACATCATTTATTAGGTACGGAATTCACCCACAACTTCAACAATCTTTGGCAGACCTCATCAAAATTGTACGGAGGAATCAGCATTTATGATCAAAATGGAGCTACAAAACCTTCTTTGGCGTTCGAATCTCAATATTCAGGGATTATTAAAAAACTTAATTTCAACGGAAATATCTTCTACAGTTCAGATTATTACCCCGGAAACAGAAGAGGAAGTTTACAGATACAGCAAAACGCAAATTTGATGGTATTCAAAAAACACTATGCTTTTGCGAATGTTTTTTATTCTAATTATTCTCCTAAATATTATTTCTACCAGACTCAGCTCTCATCAGACAATATAAAAATGGAAGCTGGATTGAATTTTGCTAAAACAGGATCATTCGGGCATTCTTTTGCATATCAGTATCAATTTGAAAAGTCAAATTCCTACAACAATTTTCTGCCGCAACTTCAAAAAAATGATTTATCAATTCAAGCACATAGAATTGTAGAAAGCACCAATTGGATGAGTGTAAATAAAAAACATTCTGCCATTTTGGCTTTGGATCTTGGTTTTGCACAATATCCTAATGAAGAAGACCAAGAGTTTCAAGGGAAAATAAATTTCAATTACAATTACAAGAGAATAAATTTCACTTCTCAATATCAAATCGGAAGTTATTATTTATCTGAATACGCTTTCTCACAACTCATAGATAAAAACGAAAAATATAAAAAACTCAACACCTCTGTTTATTATAGCAGCAACGCATTTAAAGAAAAACTAAGCATCACATCCGGCCTTTCTTACACAGACGATAATATCTACGGAAAATCGCCTTCAGCTTTTTGCAATCTGAAATGGCAAACAAGATTATATGATTTTTTTGTGAATTCATCTTTGTACAATTATTCTTCGGCAAACATGAGAAATAATATTTTCACCATTGAAGCGGGAGTTACCTTAAACCTACAGAAAGCCACTTTAAGCACAAAGAAAAAATCAGACATTTACGCTTTTGCTTTCTATGACAAAAACAATAATAATATATTTGATACAGACGAAGAAACTGCTTCAAATTACTTGATTAACATCAACAATATCGCCTTTAAAACTGATTCTGAAGGAAAAATATTATATAAAAATGTCCCTTTTGGAAAATACCCTTTAAAACAATCCATTCAGGGAGGATGGTATTATGACGACCAAATGTTAGATATCAGCCAATACAAGCTTGAAATCGCTATTCCGCTACATCAGAATGGAACTGTCGCAGGACACATCAATTATGAATTTGACCATAAAACGGCTGTTGATTTCAATCCAAGAGCTAACGGAATTACACTTAATGTTTTCCGTGATGATATTTTAATTGAAACCGTAAGTACAGATGACAATGGTGAATTTATCTCTTTCTTACCTATCGGAAATTATACCATTGTACTCAATGCAAACTCGCTTCCTCAGAATACTTACTGCGAAACTGAGCGCACTCATTTTTCAGTGAAAGCAGGTGAACTTTACACACTTCCTAAGTTTGTGATAAAAGTAAAAGAGAAGAAAATACACTCAAAGAAATTTGGAAATTAAATGAAACAATAATATAAAATTCATCTAATTAATATCTTCACGCAACTCGAATAATACATACTAATTTCGTAAGAACCGTAAAATTACATCTTTCCAGAAAATAAATAGCGTAGATTCTTAACCTCATTTTTCTTTTAGCCACTAAAATCCGACAGTACTCACCCCACTTATCATATATTTAAATAATAATTGTTTATTATTGCTAAAATAATAAATTTAAAAATTAACACAGGCTATAATTTGCTTAGATTTAATTTCATAGGCGATAATTTCCTTACCTTTATTCACCACATAAGGAAAACTTCAAAACAGCCAATATCAGGAGAATGTCATATCTTATCACATTAAATAAAATCTACATTTAATTTACTAAACAAATCACACAAGCAAAGACATCATATTGAGAAGCCATATCTGCTTTACGATAAAAACACCTACAATAGAGGATTTGCCGCGATTTAATATTCTAATTATTAAATTCATTAAATAATTAATATTATATTAGCAATTTGAGAAATTAAATATTATTTTTGAGAATTAAAATAATATCTCCCACTTCGATGTATAAAATCACAGATCAACTTAAGAAAACAGGATTCAGCATTAATCTAATTGGTGATATTATCAGACGCAACAATTATAAAAATCAATTCAGCACCTTCGAATATTTCTGCATTTTGATTGCAGAAAATGATTTTGATTTATATGTTTCAGGAGTACTGCACAATGTGAAAGGAGGCAACTCTATCTACATTGGTCCACAGAAAGACATTGAAATTTTCAATGCATATGGAAAACATATTTATGTAATTGCTTTTTCTGCTGCTTTTTATGATAAGACATCCAAAGACAGCATTTTTTTAAATTCTCAGATATTTTTTAACAGTCATTCTGAAATTTTTATCGCCCCTTATTTTGGTACTAATAAGTACAATCAGGTCATTTTGATCGAAAGACTGATGAGGTTTCAGTCAAAAAATGAGAGCCTTTACATCTCAGCCGCTCACAACGCTATTGAAGGATTAATACTAGACGCCTATTTACATTTAGATAATCAAGAGTCAGAAAAAGATGACCGCTTAGATTACATTTCATTCGCAAACAGGTTTAGAGTTTTACTGCAACGCGACTTCCGTTCTAATAAAAAAGTTTTACACTACGCAGACGAACTTAATATTTCTGTTAGAAGACTTACCGAAATCACAGAACGTGCTTACGGAAAATCTGCTAAACAGCTTATTATTGACAAGGTAAAAACAGAATGCGAAAAAGCAATAAAATCATCAAGCTTTACCATGTCTGAAATCGCTTATGACCTAGGCTTTAGTGATGAAGGAAACTTTAGCAACTTCGTTAAAAAACACACAGGTAAAAAACCTTCTGAAATACGTGAACTTCAGGTATAACCGACATCTCTTCTATCAAAGAAAAACATTAAGACAAACTCTTATTAGATTTTCGCTTCAGCAGACCTGATGCAAAAACAATTGTTGTCTACAGTTATTTTTCAGATTGTGGTCTCTGTTTTTTTTCTTCAAACCCCATTAACCTTTTCAGACTAATACGATAATAAAAATCAAAAAAAAGAGACACTATATTGATAGTTGTCTCCTTTTTTCGATTTTAATCTTTTTTACAAATTAAATATTCATAAAAATGAGTTTTTTATTATTCACTCACCAACGAATACGGTAATTTTGTTTTATTGACGAAGAATTCTTTAATAATTTTTCCTATACGAAGTCTATCGTAATCAGAAAGATTAGATCCGGATGGTAAACACAAACCATCATCAAATAATTTTTCTGCGACATTCGTTCCATAATACGGCGCATCAACAAACACAGGCTGTAGATGCATAGGCTTCCATAAAGGTCTCGACTCAATATTTTCGTTTAAAAAGGCAAGCCTTAAATCTTCACGGTTTCTCCCTACGATTTTCTCATCAATAACGATTGCCGATAACCAATGATTAGAATAATAATCCTCGCCCGGTTCAGAAAAAACTTCAACACCCTCAATATCTTTGAAAATCTCCACATAGAAATCATGCATTTTTCTGCGTGCTTTTACCCTGTCTTTTAACACTTCCATTTGTCCCCGACCAATCCCTGCAATAATATTACTCATTCTGTAATTGTAACCAATTTGGGAATGCTGATAATGGGGAGCATCATCTCTTGCCTGGGTAGATAAGAAAATTGCTTGATCTTTATCTTCCTGAGTATGGCAAACCAACGCACCTCCTCCAGAGGTGGTGATAATTTTATTTCCGTTGAAAGACAGGATACCAAACCGTCCGAACGTTCCGCACGCTTTACCCTTATATGTTGATCCCAATGCTTCAGCAGCATCTTCAATTACGCAAATACTATATTTTTTTGCAATTGCGATGATTTCGTCCATTTTTGCAGGCATGCCATACAAATGAACAACAATGATTGCTTTTGGTTTTTTGCCTTTAGATATTCTGTCTTCAATTGCTATTTCCAAAGCAATCGGGCACATATTCCAAGTATCTTTTTCAGAATCTATGAAAATAGGTGAACCCCCACAATATGCAATTGGATTTGCTGAAGCCGAAAATGTCATGGACTGACAAATCACCTCTGTACCAGATTCTACTCCACATGCAATTAATGCTAAATGTAAAGCCCCAGTACCAGAAGAGAGAGCAGCCACATTTACCCCACCGCTCAAGAAGTTCTCTAAGTCTTTTTCAAACCCGTTCACATTGGGACCCAATGGCGCTATCCAATTTGCATCGAAAGCTTCTTTTACATATTTTGTTTCGTTTCCTCCCATGTGTGGCGAAGAGAGCCATATTTTTGAATTCATACTACTATATTACTAAATGATGTGATTTTTATTATTTTTCCAGGATTCCCTACAACTGTAGCACCATCAGGAATATCTCTTATAACTACCGAACCTGCACCTACGGTACACCATTTCCCAATGGTAATTCCTTCAATTACAGAAGCTCCCATACCGATATTTGTACCCAATCCCACAAAAACACCCCCAGCTAAAGCTGCATTTGGTGAAATATGCGTGAAATCTTCCAAAATACAATCATGGTCGATTGATGCATTGGTATTAACAATACAATGCTTACCAATTTTCACCTCAGAGTTTATTGTTGCCCCAGCCATTACTACAGTACCTTCTTCAATCTTCACTCTTTTAGAAATTACTGCTTTGGAATGAATTAATTTTTTAAAATTGAGATTCTTGTAATTGGCAGCAATCTTTTTTCTTATTTTATTGTTACCGATAGAAATGATTAATTCAACATTTTTGTTTGGAATTTCATGTAGAATATCATAATCTAAAAGTTGCCGCTTTGATAGATCAATATCAATAAAAGCATCGATTTCTACATTGACATCCTCTGCGATCTCTGCAATTACCTTTCCGTGCCCGCCTGCTCCGTATAAAAACATTATTTACTATTTAAATTAATTATTTCCCTTAAAAACTTCTACCGTAGCTTGATGCGCTTGGTTTATACCTTCTTTTTTATTACTTTTTTTAAGTAAGGAACATCACTTTGCAATCTGTTGCAAACAATACATTATCGATGTACCATAATATCTAATTTAAATTTCATCGTCCAGGAAATGGCATTTCTACCATTCAACTGCGCCCAGCCTGTAATTCCGGGGTATTTATTGTGTCTTTGTTTTTGAGATTCATTATATAAAGAAAGAGATAGCGTTGTAATACGTATTAATTTAGCTTTCAAACTCTGTAAGTATTTTATTTATCTTTTCTATTATATTTGAAATCGATTAATAAATTTCCTTTATATCTTTTGTGTATTTTTTTATTTTTTGATGACAAAGCATCATGTATCAAATAACAGCATCTATAATTCCTAATTTTGGGAATTTTTAAGATATTACATCAGATGTTACCAAGCAGTTTCAAAATCTCACCAAATTCGTATAGAATTTGGCTCTGAAATCAATACTGTTTCAATAATCTCAAAGAGATCAATAATTTTCCGTTCTTTCTTTGTGTGTGTTTTGTAGTAGTAATTCCTACCTTAATTCATAAATCATAATTGAAACTAATTATTGATTACACATCTATCATATTTTAGTTTTCAAATCTTACAAGAAAGCTTCTTATACTTTATAATTTATATGGAAATTTATAATGCCAGCCATCTCGCTTATTATAATCTCCACATCTGTTGCATCAAAAATCTTACCGTTTTCACTTTTTTGTAAATAAATTTTGTTTATTTCTAATCAAAATTACATTATTAATATTAATAATTCACAATAAATAAATTATAAATCCGAATTAATTATTAATAACGCTTTATCTTTGATTATTGAATCATTAACAATTTTGCTAACATGTTATCGTTTTGTTAATGATTTGATTTTATAATTAGTCTCAACTGACATATATCGCAAGAATTGTGGCCAACATTCATCAACTTGAATCCCATAATGTGCTATATACATATTTTATCTGAACTAGTTATTTCCTTTGAAAGCCTCTACCGTAGCCTGTTGTGCCTGATTGATGCCTTCTTTTTTTATTACTTTTTTTAAAGTAAGAAACATTACCTTGCAATCTGTAGTAAACGACACATTATCGATGTACCATATATCTAATTCAAATTTCATCGTCCAGGAAATGGCATTTCTACCATTCACCTGTGCCCATCCTGTAATTCCTGGGCGTATATTGTGTCTTCGTTTTTGAGATTCATTATATAAAGAAAGGTATTGTGGCAATAAAGGTCTCGGACCTATAAGCGACATGTCTCCTTTCAGCACATTAATTAATTGTGGAAGCTCATCCAGAGAAGTCTTACGTATAAAACTTCCAATTGGTGTTAACCTTTCCGAATCAGGCAAATAATTACCCTGTTTGTCTTTTTTGTCATTCATTGTCTTAAACTTGATGATCTTGAATATCTTCTCATTTAAGCCCGGCCGTTTTTGTAAGAAAAAGGGTTTACCATCGTTCGCAAAATATAACCCAATCACTACGATGATAAATACAGGCGATAATATCACTAATCCCAAGAATGCAACAAAAAAATCAAAAGCCCTCTTCAAGTATTTTCTGTATAGCATATTATAATTAGCCTTTATTAAGATTATCTGAAACACTTTCAATCACTTGTACAAATTGTTTGCATAAAATAGATTTATCATATACTGTCTCTGCCAACATTCTTGAATTGATACTCATCTCCGCTGAAATATCCGGATTACTCTTTAAAAACAAGATCTTGTCTGCAAGTTCCTGTGGATTTTTAGGATTTACATAATATCCGCAACGATAGTCTTCAGCAATTGCTTTCGTCCATCCTGCCGAATTAACAATAATAGGCTTACCTGCCGAAAGGGAATCGAAAAGTTTATTTGGTGAATTGGTATATAGGATCGGAAGATCTAAGAAAGAGATCAGAGAAACATCAGAAAAATTGACAATTTCTGAGACATCTTTCATGGGGAACTTTCCTAAAAATTTAACGTTCTCTAAATTATGTTTTTGTACTTCCTCTATTAGTTCTTGTTCCGTAGAACCTCCACCAACAAATAAAAACTCTACATCACCATGGTCTTTCAATAATCGGGCAGATTCAATGATTGTATGAGCTCCGTTGGCTAAGCCCAACGAGCCAAAATGCACCACTTTGAAAGAATCTTTTTGAAGCCCCAGTTTTTCCATGAGCAGATTGTTTTTCTCTCTGGGCCAAAATTCATCCATCTTTGCCATATTGGGAATCATAGAAGTCTTATCAATCGGAAGATATTGAAGAACTCCATCTTGCATTCCCGGTGACAAAGCAATGACATGAGATGCATTTTTATAGATTAGCTTTTCGAGCGAACGGGTCGCTTTAATCATCCACTTATTCTTAATGGCACCCATCTGAATAGGAACTTCCGGCCAGAGATCTCTTACTTCAAAAACAAAAGGTTTTTTCTTTAACCATTTTAAGACAAGTGCAGGAACACCAATAGTTAGCGGTGTAGAAGTTGCAATTACTAAGTCAATGTTCTTTTGCATCAGACCGATTTTCGAAGACTTATACATGAATTTCACGAAAGCTTTCAGCCTTCTCGCAACACTCATGTTCTGGTCATATTCTTCTTTAAGATAAATCACTTCAATTCCATCTACATTGATTTCTTTGATTTCTTCTGCAAATTTAGTTGATGAAGTAAGCATCGTGACTTTATGTCCGTTTTTTATCAGCTCCCGTGCAAGCCAATACGACCTGGTTCCTCCAGGTTCCTGCGGCGTAAGAAAATACTGATGAATGTATAGGATGTTCATTTTTATTATTGCATATATAGTTGTCGGTAAACTTCAGCTATTCTTTTCCAGTCATGATTTTTTGAAAATTTTTCTATACTAAAATTGTAGTGATTATAATTACTAAGTAAAAGTTGTATCTTATTTTCAATTTCACGCACGGATGTATTCTCAACTTTCTCACCTATCAGATCTTCGTACAATCCGTCTATTCCCTCATTCTTTGTATACAAGATGGGTAACCCTTGCAGGAGTGCCTCCATATATACGAGCCCGAACGTTTCAGCTTTAGAAGGCATCGTAAAAATATCGCTCTTCTGAAAATATCTTTTTAATTGGGTAAGATCATCCACTCTTCCTACATAGTTAAAACAACTTTGATCTTTGATGGCACTGAGTACTCTTTTTTCATCATTCCCCTTTCCACCTATAAGCGTTAATGCGAAATTGTTTGTACTATTTTTATTTAGGTTTTTTACAGCATTTACCAGATTAATAACATTTTTACCTTTATCAAATTTTCCAATGTAAAGTAATTGAATTACATCTTTATTCTCAATCTGCTTTCTGACTGAAACTTTTGAATCAATCCAATAAGGGTCTAGACCATTGGGAATAACAGTAATTTTATTTTTGATTTCTAAAATTATAGGTGCCAATCTTTCATCATCAGACATTCTGTTTTTATATACAGCTGATATGGTAATGATCTTATCAGCAGCTAAAAGTATCTCTCGTCCATAACTTCTTTCGTGCAAAAAATATTTTAGAAACAGGTTTAAATCGGTATTTCTTACAGCTACTATAAAAGGGATTTTATACTTTTTATGAAGCTCATATGCAACCCCTCCGTCACTGTACCAAGTGTGAGCATGTATGAATGTAATTTTTGATAAATCTACTTTTGTCTCTATATCCTTAACTATTTTTTTTACTTTTTTCTGATATAAGATACGATCTGCATATTTTGATAAAATATGGCTATAGATAATCTGTGATTTATCATTTATTAAATCAATCTTATTTTTCCCTATCCTACTAGATTCACGTACCGGATTATAAACAATCTGTTCGATACTGACATAGTCAAGTTCTCTGATTAAATTTTTATACACGGTTGATCCCGAATAATCGTTTGTAATATGAAGTATCATCTACATTAAATATTTTTTAAGAGTAGTATTCATTGAAAGTAATTTAATAACATAGTTGCTTAACAAAAAAATTATAAGAATACACAACAATTCTAAAAGAAAGAAGTTTTTGATATAATTAAAAAAAATCAATATTAATAACGGATGAATCAAGTAAATACCAAAAGTATTTTCAGAAAATTTTAAAATAAAAGAGTTTTTAATTGTCAAATTATCAAAATAACGATAAATAAAAAAGGATCCAGCTATTACAAAAATAGAGTTATAATTAAAAAAGGGTAATTTATTATTTATCAAAAAAGTATAGTAAGATAATATTAATATACATAAGGAAGAAAAAATATAACCTGCAAATAATAGATGAGGTTTTACAAATATCCTTTCTTTATAAATATAGCCTAGCATTGCATATCCAATATAGTCTATAAACCAAACGCCAAAAAAATCTTTTACATTATAAAAATAATTATATGATTGATGTATAAAAGAAAAAATAATTAGTCCCCATGTCAAATAAAGGATTTGCTTCTTCGTTAAAGATCCTAACATTTGATTAAAAAATGGCGCTACAATATATACCCCTAAAATCATATATAAATACCATAAATGATAATAGGGTTTACCTTTTATTAAGTTATCCAAAAGTAATTTATAGTCGATAGATTCATGTTTTATAAATTTAAATAAAACGTAAATTGCTATGTAAATAATTGACCAAAAAAATAATGGTCTTAAAATCTTCAATATACTTTTAAAATATTTTGTTTTATCAAAAACTCTATCTGTCTTGATTAAATACCGACCACTTATCATTACAAATAAAGGCACAGCGACTCTTGAAAAAGAATCTAAACCAAGATTAAATAAAAAAACATTACTGTTAATATCTGATTTAGTAAATATAGGTCCTGAAACGTGTATAATAATAACTAAAAAACAGGCTAATACTCTTAGAGCGTCAATATTTAGATCTCTTGATTTCATAAAATTTAATATAGATTAGCTAAATATTGTAATCCCCAAACAGAATTTTCAGTTCTGTTCTTATTTTTGGTATAATAAATCTGGTAAATTGGAAGAAGTTTTTTATTATATGGTATTAATTTCATCCAGCCATCTGTTTGCTTAAATCCCATATTCTGAACTTCTTTATCAATCGAAGAGGAACCATCTACATTATCTGAGAATGCAGATGTATTTTGATTCCAAATTAAATAGACAACAGTATTTGACAGCCTTTTTAGATCATTTTCGGCATAAATCCCTCTATTTAATTGGTAGGAGGTCAATACATATTCCACTATGTGATTTCCATGACCAACATCTTGAATAATATTTCCTAGTTTTTTAGATTTAAGTCCACTTGTAAAAGCATTAGTATAAGTGGAATCCCAAACATAACAAGTGCTTTCACCTACCTTCTTAACTTGTAGATTATCCTTTAGTTGTTGATCAAAAGAAGTGTAAAAAGATTTATACTTAGCATCTTTCGTGAATTCATAAAGATAAAGGCAGGCAGTGGCCCAATTAGCTGCAATATGTAATCGTTGATGAAACAGCATAGATGCATCATTATATTTGGTCATACTTTTATTATACCACTTGTTAAAACCCTGCTGTAAACCATTTAACAATTGTGCTTGAGCGTCCGGATATAAATTATTTTTTTTAATAATAAATAGATATTCACCCAAATAACGGTAAAAATACCCTTCAAATGTAACAGACTCGCTTCCATTGATCCAAGCATTTTGGTTCTTACTACTCACCTTCATAACTCTTGATTTTGGAGCAGATCCTTTTAGTCCTTTCAAAAACATTGGTCGTAAGATATCCATATTACAATCTAAATAATACTTGTCCTTCGTTTTTTCATACATAATATTGTTAGCATTCACAAAATATCCGATTGCCATATAATCATAAGAATTATTACCTTCTGCAAGAGCTTTAACAGCTTTAAAACTATAAGGGTAATCTGCATTAAGTCTTTGTTTATAATAAGATTCAGTTATTTGAGCATAGAAAAAGAGAGAGCCCAGACAAAACGTTAAACAAATTGTTTTTAAAAAAAAATTGTTCGTTGACTTCATAATATAATATTAAAATTATTTTAAGCTTATTAGTAATCATTTATGTTTATGACTACTAGTTAAACTTCTTTCTCAAGATCCTCAATCTTTGAGAGTGCTGCACGTCTGATACGCTATATTTACTCTTTTCATTTATAGAATATCGGTTGGAGAATTCGCATCTTTTTCCCCAAATAAGTACACAAAAATCCTTTATAGTTTGAAAACATAATAAAAATTGAAGATAAATGACTATAAGTTTTATTCACTTTCATCGAAATTCATTTTTGTAATCATTTTTTTGTAATTTATATCCGCATCAAATTTATTTTCCCACATATTAAATGCTTCTGTTCTCATTTTTTTAAACTTATCATGAATGAAAAAATATTCAATTTCATTAGCTATATCTCTATTATTAAAATCTTTTTTAATAAGTAGTCCATTATTATTATTTACAATTTCAGATGTTCCACCTACGTCAGTTGCCACTGCAGGTATCCCAAATGAGAAAGCTTCCATTATACTCACCGGTAAGCCCTCGTATTCTGAAGTATTAATAAAGAAATCAAAATAAGTATTTTCATAAATTTCTTTTATTTCATCTTGTGTTTTCTGACCCACAAAACTAACTTCTATATTTTCTTTACTTTTATTATCTATGGTTTTTTTTAAATCATTCAGTAAATCTCCATCTCCAATGTGTGTCCATTGTATACTAATTTTGTTTTTAATTAAGAGCAATATTTCATATATCAAATGAATTCTTTTAAGAGAGTATATATTACTACAACTGACTAATCTTAGCTTTTCATCAGACTTAATTTTACATGATTTTGAATTATTTGCTACTCCTAAATAACTTAAATTCATTTTTGATGGATTGGTCTTGTATCTTTGGATCAACTTACCATAAATATCATTCGAAATTGGCAATAGTAAATCTGCTGATTGGTAAATCTCTCTTATCAATGGTAAATATCCATCATTTCGTTCTTCATAGAAATCTCCTCCATGCATTCTTATTACTTTTCTAAATTTATTTAGTTTTTTTTCTATAAAATAGTTTTTACCTGTCCAATAAGAGTATAAAATAACTTCATTTTCATTAAAACCATAAGACATAAATGTATTTAATTCCTTTCCATAAGAAAGTACTGAGAGAGTCCATTTTTTTAATCTTGTCCTACTTTTATAAACTTTACGATTAAAAAATTCCTGTCTATGCTGTTTCTTTAATTTAAAATTCAAAAGGAAATCAACAAATCTCCTCCACCCTTGCTGCAAAACTGGATCATACACCGTAACATTGAACGGCACTACTCTCTGTTCTTTATTGTAAGGATTATATCCCGGAATTAGAATTATTTTCTCAAATGCTTGAGATAAATATTCTAACTCATTAGCAAAATAAGTTTCACGTGAACCGTATGGATACGATGCAGTAAAACAAACTATTGTTTTATTTATTTTCATCTATTAATTTTTCAAACAATACATAATCGAACCTAAAAATATCCAGACACATACGAAGTTAACATCCAAAGTATTAATCGTATTTATAACAGGAAGTATCGAAAAAAACTGGTATTCATTAAAAGTTAATGATTATATATATTTAATTGATCCCGAGTGAATTAGTTTTATTTATTTTTTTAGCTATTTCGTTATTTATCCCGAAAGCAATAAAGAATAATAATAAATATTGATTTAAATTGGCTAAACCTTTAAAATTCAAAACTAATAGCCACAAAAAAAGAATGAGACAAAAAGCTTTAAGAATCCTTGACTGACTTTTCTTTGATAATAAATAATAAAGGTATGCCTGATAAAGCATATATAGAACAGTTAATACAATACCAAAATAAAAAATCAACCTAACGTAGCCTATATCGGAACCCATATAATAAGAGCCGTTTGGATTTTGCATTTTACCATCTCCTATTACCCAGGTTTTTAGGGTATTCGGAAACTTGTACATACTTAAAGAGCCTTCAGTAGAAGAACTCGTTAATTTTCCGGTTTCTTCGTAATTAATATACAGTTCAAAAACAAAATTAAAAACTTTTTCAACTCGCTCTTTATTTCCCATTGAAATCATTACGAAATAAACCAATGTTGAAAAAATAATAACAGAAGGAATAACTTTATATATGACTTTAAGTGCATTTTTCACATCAATTAATAAATACAAAACCAAACCTAAACCTATCGCTATGAAGAATGTACGTCCTGTCATTAGCCCGGCAATTGTAATGAATACAAGACTAACCACATATAACCATTTATTTTTATACAAATCTGTCTTTAGGTAAGGTATTATAATTAATATGAAAAAAGCGATGGAATATTTAACAACCCCAGAAAAAAATGCACTTCCCACTCCAATCAATCTCTTTTCTATTTGTCCTAATCTACTTGTTAATCCTTGGCTTGTATTTTCTGATAATAAAGAGGTATATATCTCAAAAGTTGATGGTATAATAAAGAATATTAATGAAATTATTGCCTGGAAGAAGGAAACCATTACTATTGCATCTAATAGATTAACAATGATTTTATGTTTATCAATTTTATATAACAGATAAACAATAAGATAAGCTGGAAAAAAGTATAAAAAGATATCCAGATGATCTTTAAAATAATAAAAATCAACAGGACCGTAGTTCCAGTTTTGGACTATAAAAATTGAAAGCAAAATCAAAAATGATAAAAAGTAGAAAACTTTCAAATTTTTAATTTTAAAGACTAATTTTCGGTAGGGTACATCCAATAAAATAAATCCTAATCCTAATATCTGTATTATTCTATCAGTAGGAATGGGAAATAATTTTATATATATTGGATATATATAACAAAATAAAATTATAAACAAAAATATTTTATACTTCATGAATACACATTTAAAATCACTCGAAGTTTTTTTATAGATACTAAAATGTATAATGCAAAGTTTTTATTCACTAATTTTTCAATTTTAATGAAAAGCTTATTCATCTTGTTATTAATAGAGCCCGAAATCCTCTTCTGATAAACAAGATCTTTATCTACAAGATCTAATTTTTGATTATCTGCCTCTTTAATTTTAAGCATTTCAAAATAATCACTATCGAAAAATTTTCTTTCATTGATTATTCTTATCATAAATTTCGAAAAATTTTCTGATTTTATGGAGCTCATAATTGACCCCGGAGTGATCCGGTACTGTAACAATACTTTATTAAGAATTTGTATTTTGCCATGATGCGCGATTTCATTCCAAAGAAAATAATCTTCAAAGTACTTTCCTATCTTCTCATTATACCCACCTAATTTTAAAACAAGCTCTCTATCAAAAATAACAGTAGGATGTTTGAAAGGATTTCCTACTTTTTTCAAAAACTTTTTCAAAAAAACGTTGCCAGTATAAGGTACATCTGTCATTATCTTCTTACCATCTTTATCAATCAAATCAATTGCAGAACCAAGAAGTTTCACTTCTGGATGTATGGTTAAGTATGCTATCTGCTCTTCAAACCGATTAGGTAAAGCAATATCATCGGCATCCATTCTTGCGATGTATTTTCCTTGTGCTATCTTCAAACCATTATTTAATGAATTTGCGAGTCCTTGATTATCTTGATTAATAATAATCATTCTCTTATCATCAAAAGACTCCAAAATATTTAAAGAGTTATCTGTTGAGCCATCATTAATGATAATCAACTCAAAATCTTTGTATGTCTGATTCAAAATACTTTTTACAGCATCATAAATATACAACTCACCGTTGTAAACTGGCAACAAAACACTTATAGTCATTATTTCTCAATTAGTTCAACATTTTCAAAATCTTTTAGCCAGGTATTAAAAAAGTTTTTGTTTTTACCGTAGCTATTATCAAAAACATATACTTTTTTATTCAATAAAACAGATAAAATAAAACCGTGCAATCTTGTTGAATAAACTGTATCATACTGATTAATAAATTTAATTCCTTTTAGTATAAGTTTATCTTTATAATTTCGTCCTTTTAAGCCATGCTTATCATCAACGATTAGATTTAACACGGGAATTTGTTTAATTTTACTAGATAAGATTCTTTCAGCTTTAATTAAGTAGTGTTGAATTCTTCTCCTAAAAGTTTTATTTTCATAGAAACCTGGCCAATCTGCTATCTCCACCACATTGTTCTTTAAGCTCGCCTTAATATTATTAATCAAAGATTCATCTCCTAGTTCCTTATCCATCCTTTTTAAAATTAAAGTCTTTTTTATATCATTAACTTTATAATTTTCTTCAAAGTTCAGAAAGAAGGCAAGGTCAGGTAGTTTGTATACAGTACATTTATCAAAGTACTTAACACAAAAATCATAAGATTGGTTATCTCTTGCGCAAATAATCAGATTATTATGGTTGTTATATAAGATAGCATCTTTCTTAATAAAATCTTCGTTATCGTATTGTACTGTTTGAGGAAGAATTATTATTTTATTATTTGGAAAAGATGTTATAATATGATTTCTATATTCTTGATTAGATCTCCATACATCTCCAAAATTTCCTCCACCATGTAAAAGAATAATATCTTGTTCTTTTATTTTCTTATTATTATGTGTGTAATCATTACTGGAGTATACCATTTTAAAAGGTAATTCTCTTAAATACTCTAACTCTCCCTGCCATATTAATAAATCACCAATATTTCTATGATTAGGAACGTCCAGCAAAACATAATCACCATCAATATGATTATTTAGCTTTTCTCTAACGAGATTTCTAAGTCTTTCAATATTATCTGAGTTATTGAATGTTTTTTCCATTTAATTTCTTTTCAATTTTTTTTTGATGATCTGCTTTGTATATTGTAGTTCCGACTTGCTTAAACTGAACAAAATAAACATTACTAGCAAAATTTCTAGTAATAGAATAATACCAACACATTGTAATAGATTATTTGTCACAAAACTACCAGATTTATAAGTTATTCCCGCAACAAACAAAAAAGGTAAGATAAAACCTTTAAAATAATTTATAAGTTTTTTACTCCCAAAAGAAAGCTTACTGTTTACATAGCAAATTCTAAAAATAAAAGCTATGAAGTTCAAAAATACCTGGATAGCCATCACAAAAACAGGTGATTGATCATTTTTCAATAAGATATATGCTATTGGTAAATTAAATAATAGAATACAAGAAATTATTATCTGATAATTTCTAATATTACCTATAGCATTTGCAGACATCCAAAAAGGCCCTACAATTGAATTAATCAAAGAACCTACTATTACAATCTGTGTAAAACTTACTACATAAGGGGGCAAGTTATTGCCCAACCACAAATGCAATATAACCTCAGTATAAACAAGTATTGGCATTGCAAATAATAAAAATAAATAAGTTGAGTATTTCGAAGCATTTAAAACCAAATTTTTATGTTCATCGATTTGTCCTTCTGCATGAGTTTGGATAATTTTAGGATTAAATGCAACTTGCATATTTGAAATAAAATTATAAATTACACCATTTACTTGATTTGCAATACCTAATGCAGCATTAACTGTAACACCCACGAATATATTCAAAATCATGTTTATACCTTGTGTAGATCCTAGAACTGCCACTTGTCCAAATAAGTTCCAACCTGAGAAAGAAATCATCTGCTTGAATAATCCCTTATCATTTACAACTTTCCATTTTGTTTCTATTAGGAAATTTATTCTACAGTAAATTCTATAAAAAATATTTACAAGTAAATTTACCGTCATTAATAAAACACTATAAACAATAAGGTGATCGTATCTACTAAACCACAAAAGCATATACACGATTACGAGTTTCAATATAGTTTCGCCAATTCCTAAAAAAGCATAAAATGACATACGTTCATTTGCTAGAATAATTGCATTAAATGGAATTCTCATCACATTTATTACAGTTGTAATTATTGACATCTGATACACAATGTGAGCCGCATGCATTCTATTTGTAGGAATATTTAATTTATCATTAAGAAACCATAATCCAACCGTTTCAGACAAAATCAAAATCATAATTGATATGATTATGTGAATCTTCAGACTTATATTAAACACTCGGTTTATATTATTTTTCACCCCTCTTGCAATCTCTATGTTTAAAAACCGCTGAGTAGAGTTACTCATAGCATTATTTAAAAAAGAAAACAAGACTACAACACCACCAACAAGATTATAAATACCAAAATCTTCTACACCTAATGTCTGTAAAATTAGTCTTGAAGTAAATAACGAAATCCCCATATTAAAGAGCATTCGTATGTACAAATAAAGTGTATTCTTAGCTATTTTTGATGATGACATTTTAAGAATTCGTTCTAATCGTTTCCAAATAAATCTCTTGTATATACCTTATACTGTATATCTGATAATTCGGGAGCATTACGATTAGAAATGATTACATCACATTCTATTTTAAACTTTTCCAAATCTCTGACAACTTTTGACCCGTAAAAAGTATCTTCTTCTAATACAGGTTCAAACACTTCAACCTCAATACCTTTTGCCTTGATTCGTTTCATAACCCCTTGTATCGCTGAAGCCCTAAAATTATCAGAACCTGATTTCATAATCAATCGATAAACACCCACCTTCTTGGGGTTTCTTTCTAAAATAGAATAGGCTATAAAATCTTTACGGGTACGATTTGCATCTACAATGGCCTGAATAATATTATTGGGTACAGCATCATAATTAGCCAATAATTGTTTTGTATCCTTAGGTAAACAATACCCACCATAGCCGAAAGAAGGATTATTATAATGTGATCCGATACGAGGATCCAGACCTACTCCTTCAATGATTTGTCTGCTATCTAAATGATGAATTTGTGCATAACTGTCCAATTCGTTAAAATAAGCTACGCGTAAAGCTAAATAGGTATTTGAAAACAGCTTAATTGCTTCTGCTTCTGTAGGATTGGTAAATAAGATCGAAATATCATCTTTTATTGCTCCTTCTTTCAACAAATCAACAAACACTTTAGCTCTCTCACTTTGCTCACCAATAATAATTCGAGAAGGGTATAAATTATCATAAAGTGCCTTACCTTCTCTTAAAAATTCTGGTGAGAAAATAATATTATCAAATTCTAATCTCTTTTTTAAGTCTTCCGTGAAACCAACAGGCACTGTAGATTTAATAATGATTACAGCATTAGGATTATATTGCTTAGCTTCTTTTACTACAGCCTCTACACTACCTGTATTAAAATAGTTCGTTTTAGGATCATAATCAGTTGGCGTTGCAACAATAATATAATCTGCATTTTCAAAAGCATCTTTAGCATCTAAAGTTGCTCTGAAATTAAGATCTTTGTTCGTCAAAAAATCTATTATTTCGCTGTCTTCAATAGGTGATATTTTTGCATTAAGTATATCAATCTTTTCTGCAACTATGTCTACTGCCACGACTTCGTTGTTTTGCGCTAATAGAACAGCATTCGATAAGCCTACATAACCTGTGCCTACTACGGCAATTTTCATTTGTCTATTCATGCTTCTATAGGCGGTTATCACATTCTTCCAAAATTCCTTTTACATCATACACAACACCCCCATCTTTCAACAATAGCTTTAAATCTAAATCTATAAACTCTTGATGAGCTACCGTAAGAACGATTGCGTCAAATTTATCTTTGATCTCATCTAGAGAATTGATTGACCGAAATCCATACTCATGCTGTACCTCATCAGGATTTGCCCAGGGATCAAATGTTGTCACTTCAAAATCAAAATCTTCTAAGCTTTTAATGACGTCAGCAGCTTTTGTATTCCTTACATCAGGACAATTCTCTTTGAAAGTAATGCCGAGATTAAGAATTTTTGCTCCATAAATATTGACTCCTTTTTTGATCATTGTTCTTACGACCTGAGATGCTACAAAAGAACCCATAGAATCGTTCAGCCTTCTTGCCGTCAAGATTAGTTCCGAATAATAACCAACATCCTGAGCTTTCTGTGCCAGATAAAATGGATCGACCCCAATACAATGCCCACCGACTAATCCTGGTTTGAATGGTAAAAAATTCCACTTCGTACCAGCGGCTTCAAGAACTGCATGGGTATCAATATCCAGAAGATTAAATATTTTTGCCAACTCGTTGACAAATGCTATATTGATATCACGTTGGGAATTTTCAATCACTTTGGATGCTTCTGCTACCTTGATTGTCGGAGCTAGATGCGTCCCCGCTGTAATGACTGACTTGTATAATTCATCGACATACGTACCGATTTCAGGAGTAGAACCTGACGTTACTTTTAAGATTTTATCTACCGTACGTGTTTTATCGCCAGGATTAATTCTCTCAGGAGAGTATCCTGCGAAAAAGTCGACATTAAATTTCAGTCCGGAAACTTTTTCCAGAACAGGGATACATTCTTCTTCAGTCACTCCAGGATAAACGGTAGACTCATAGATCACTACATCCCCTTTTTTAAGTACTTTCCCAACGGTTTCTGATGCCTTGTATAAAGGCGTTAGATCAGGGCGATTATGCTTATCAACAGGGGTAGGAACGGTAACTATATAAATATTTGCTTCTTTAATGTCTTCAGGATTTGAAGAACAAAACAATCCTTTTTTATTTCCAATAGTATCTGTGGAAATATTTGATGAACTTTCCGCATTTTTAAAAGAACCGAACGGATTTTCGCTTACCAAAACAGCTTGGAGTATATCATCTTCCACTTCAAATGTAGAATCCTTTCCTGCATTAACCTCTTCAATTCGACGTTGGTTGATATCAAATCCTACAACAGAATATTTTGTAGCAAACAAACGAGCCAAAGGTAAACCTACGTACCCTAAGCCAATGATGCTGATTTTAATTTCTTTATCCATTTTAATATATAAAATTTTGCTCATTATGCAATTACATAAATTGTAAGCTTTACTTTAATTATTTTTTGAAAATTTTGTTCCACCATCTTTTTTCTTGATCAGTACTATAGCCGTAGCCATAACCGTAATTATACCCATATCCATAACCGTAACCTCCTGCATTTTTAGAAACATCATTAATAACAAAAGAAACATTTTTAATTTTGGATTCTTTCACCAAATTATTGGCAAAATCTACAAGTACATTTCTGGAAATACCGGATCTAATTACATATAATGTAGCATCTGAAACATCAGCAATACTGAGGGTATCTGAAACCAGCATCAAAGGTGCAGAATCAATGATTATATATTCATATTGAGATGATAATTTCTCAATCAGATTCTGATATCGACCATTAGAAAGCAGCTCTTGCGGATTAGGAGGAATTGTACCTGCGTAAATAACATCACAATATGGATTGGTGTCTGACGTATGGATAAGATTATCAACATCTACGCTATCATCATACAGATATTCTGTTAATCCTTTCCTCTTGACAGACTGACTGTCATATCGCTGAATTTGTGGATTTCTAACATCGGAACCGATCAACAAACTTCTTCCGTTTTTGTTTCCTAGGGTCAAAGCTAGATTTACTGAAACGAGTGTTTTACCTTCACCTTTTACTGAAGATGTGACCATGATAACTTTTGCAGAATCTTTTGCAGGAAGTACAAATTTAAGATTAGACACGAGAATCCTGAAGGACTCAGCTAATTCTGAAAAATCATTCTGCTGTACCAAATGAATATCTTTCGATTTCAATGATGGTATATCTGCTAGTATACCTAATGTAGATCTTTGTTTGATATCATCTCTGTTATAAATTTTATCATCCCAAATAAAAAGTAAATATAGTATTCCAAAAGGCAATAATAATCCTAAAATCATAGCACCTCCTAAAACGATAATTGGTTTTGGAAATACAGGTGTATCCTGCGTATATGCCGGATTTACAATTTTTGCTATAGGGACATTGATGGATAAATTAATTGCATTTTCTTCTCGCTTCTGCAAAAGAAAAAGAAAAAGCTGCTCTTTCAGAGTTTGCTGACGTTCTATTCCTCTGTATATTTTAGTTTGACCGGGAACTTTGTTCATTAACCCGTTACTGGAAGAAATTTCACCATTTAATTTCGCGATAGATGTCTGCACGGACTGTTTCTGCTCACGAATATTATCTTGTACAATTTCCTTTAGGGAAGCAATTTCCCTATTCATTTCCACTACAGCAGGGTTTTCATTCGTTGCCTGCTTAAGTGTTTTATTTCTGATGATCAAAAGATTGTTATACTTCGCAATAGCATCTTCTAGTGAGGGGTTGAGTCCTAAATTGGATGGCATAAGCTGATTGTTTCTGTTTCCAGACGCTTCTGCCGTCAGCGAATTAAGCAGATCCAGCTGCGTTTGCTGCTGTAGCAAAGCCTTCGTATTTTCACTGGTATTTTGTAACGCTAACTGTGCCTGTGCCTGAAGATCAAAAATTCGGTTGCTGTTCTGGAAATCCTCCTTTTGATTTTCAACGCCGGAAAGGTCACGGGTAATCACCTCCAGCCTTTTATCAATAAAATCCTGAGTATTCTTCGACTGCATATTCTTGTCGCGAAGACCATCCAGATTATACTGTTTGGTAACCTCATTAAGAATTGCTTCCGACTTTTCAGGAACTGCCCCCACAAGACTGATGTTAATAAGCATTGCTTTGGCGTCAGGAAGTTCCACCTTTATTTTTTGCTCTAATTTTTTAACCCTTTCAATCTGATTCCAAAACACGATAATATATTTTGATTTAAAAGGGATTGCATTATTTTTATTGAAAATAACGGTTCCGAAATCCAATTTTATAGGAACGTTATAAGAACCTTTGATAGTTCCATATTTTTCATTCCAAAGAATAAATGTTGTATTATCACTCTTTTTGATCAGATATTCTGAAGATACAAATTTTTTAGCCGGCTTTTCGTTATAAGCAATAATTTTAGCCGTGACAGGTAAATCCGTAAACAATTCTGAATCTTTGATTTCACCACCGCTAAAATATTGGACACTTAGGTTTAAATTTTTCACCACTTCTAACAGAATTGGTCTAGAAGTGATTACTGCAACTTCGCTCTTTAATTCATCCGCATTTCCAAGACCTATACCCAAATTATCAAGATCTGATAATGCTGAAGTAATATCTGATTGCTTTTTTTCGAATTTAAGATTGGTAATGGACTGATATTGAGGAACGGCATATCGTAAATACAAATAAGCAGTGGTTGTGATAAGTATAACTGATAAAATGAACCAGGGCCATTTTTGTAAGTATTTACCAATAATTTTTCTTAGATCCATAGATTCTTCCTCTAAATCATGAAATTCTGTATGTTGCATATTTATATTATCTTGTTAAAGCAATGATAAGAGTTCCTGCTGTCAATAATGCACCAATGATCTGGAATGTCAACGCTCTGTTCGGATTTGAATTTGCCTGCACTTGTTTATTTTTGTCTGGCTGTACATAGAGCACATCGTTCTGCTTCATATAATAATAAGGTGAACTTACTATATCTTCCCTTGACATATCTAAATTGATTACTTGTTCAGCTCCGTCATCGCCCGTACGGATAATTTTTACATTTTTTCGATCTCCAAAATCCGTCATATCCCCTGCAAGACTTAATGCCTGAAACACATTGAGCTTCTGTGATACACTCTGTTTCTGCCCGGGTATTTTAACTTCCCCGATAATGCTGACATTGAAATTTTTCAAGGTTACGGTCACCAAAGGATCTAATAGATATCTTTTGAGACGCATCTCAATATCATCTTTGAGCTGTATTTGAGTCATCCCTTTCGCATAAATGTTTCCTAAAACAGGAAAATTGATATACCCTTCATCATTGACAAGGTATTCACTAGGCTGTACATATTGATTAATTCCCGTTTGAGATTCACTTCCTACTTTATTGACAGTATTAAGATTGAAAGGTTTTACTGCGATTTCATCTAGTGCTGACACAAGGATCAAAAGCACATCTCCTTGCTGTATTTGGAGGCCCAGAAATTTTGCCTGCGCAACTTCTTGTTCCATATTATGTTGCGATGACATGTAAACCATATTCTGTTTTGGTTTGCATGATAATAAAGTAACCGATAACAGGATTATGTACGTAATAATTGTAGTTTTCTTCATATGTTATTTAACCTTCTGGAGTTAACACTCAATTTCATTAAATTAAATTAAATTATTATAAATGAGCAAACTCTGTATATTTTGCTATTTTTAAGAAATTTCACTCATTCGTGAAACGATAATTGTTGTAATATATTGTTTTAAGAACATTTCTTTTTGTAGCAATTTTCATTCCGTTTTATATCTAAAAATTAAATATATTTGTTTATTAATAGTTATTCTTTAACATAATTTAAACTATATTATTGATAATCTTCATGTTCCGGGATCTTATCTAAAATTTCAAATTCCGAATTATTACTTATAAACTCAGGTACGATGGTCTTTAACAATTTAACGACCTGCAATCCATCTTTTTTAATAGTTGATCTTATAATTTGTTTGCACAAGAACTCTATATCGTCAAATTCCATCAAAGGGTCTTTTGAAATCATGATTTTCTCATGATGCGTTGGGACAGTTGTCGAATGATGAGATAAAAGCTCCTCATAAAGCTTTTCCCCAGGTCTTAAGCCGATGAAATCAATTTTTATATCTACATCTGGAGTATATCCTGATAATTTTATCATTCTTTTTGCTAAATCTAAAATTTTAATTGGCTTACCCATATCAAAAACATAGATTTCACCTCCCTCTCCCATTGTTCCGGCCTGAAGGACTAACTCACAAGCTTCTGGTATGGTCATAAAATAACGAATGATATCAGGATGAGTAATTGTAACAGGACCTCCTTTCGCAATCTGTTTCCTGAAATGCGGTATCACGGAACCATTCGATCCTAAAACATTCCCAAAACGAGTTGTAATAAATTTTGTTTGATTACCGTACGAATTCTGCAAGGACTGCACAAAAAGTTCCGCCGTTCTTTTCGAAGCCCCCATTACATTGGTAGGATTCACAGCTTTATCCGTAGAAACCATTACAAAACGGTCGACGATATATTTTTTTGACAATAGCGCTAAATTTCTTGTTCCTGCAACATTTACAAAAATAGCCTCATGTGGATTATCTTCTATTAAAGGTACATGCTTATATGCAGCGGCATGATAAACTATTGAAAAGCTATACTCTTCGAATAATTTCTCAAGCCTGTAAACATTTGAAATATCTGCCAAAATAAATTTAAATCTTTGATTCGGGAATTTTTCTAATAACTCAAGCTTCAGTTCATGCAAAGGAGATTCAGCCTGATCAACTATAACAATAATTGATGCGTTTAACAAAGCAACTTGTCTTACAATTTCACTTCCTATCGATCCTGCGCCACCCGTTACTAAAATACTTTTATCAAAATGATAGTTGCCGACATATCCTCTTTCAATTTTTATAGGTGCACGTTCAAGCAAATCTTCAATCTGAATGGGGCGAATATCTCCTATTATACTACCTTCATGAGCATTATTAATCACAGGTGCCCTTAATACCTTTAACCCTTTACTTAATGCAAAATTCGCCCATTCTTCCATTTCAAAATTTAACATCCCCCCTTTCAAGAGCACTGCATCAAACTGTTTGCTTAGATTATTGATTTTAAGAAACTCCCTTTTATTATAAATTTTATGCCCTAGTAAGACTGCTTTTTTAGAAGTAGATTCTGTATTAACAAATCCTTTTAATTGGTAAGGATGTGTGGGATTGTGAATAATAGCATTTCCTAAAGACACAGATTCACCCTCTATACCTACAACCACAATCCTTATTTTGGATGAAGCCTCTTTAGGAACCATGAATATCTTAAATACTCGCTTAACCATCATTCTAAAGAAAAACATTAGAAAAACAGATACGAAAAAAAATAAAAAAAGCTCGTGATACAAATCTAAAAAAATACCCCATATCAATTTTGACGCAAGATCTATTGCCAGCATTACGACCATAGTACAGCCTGACGACCATACAATTTTAAAAAAGTCAAAAAAAGTAGAATACCTTATAATGCCCGCAAATGTCTTAAACACTAACATAAATAAAATATTCACGGCAATAGTTAGAAATATCTTTTGGTTCTGATATTCACTAAAATTTGTTGCTACGTCAAGATTTTCTAGAAACAGATGTGAGACTAAAATTGAAAAAGAAACAATTGAAACGTCGATAAAAAAAACCAGCCATCTAGGCACATATCCTAACTCCTTGATTCTAAATACATTCTCCATACTACAAAAGGCTTATTAATACATTATTTTATGTAATAATAGATTTTTCATCAATTTTAAGCAAAGATAAATAATTATTATTAATCTATCTGTTTATTTTTTTTATTTCCACACTATATGATTTTTATTATGTAAGAACCTATTGATACGTTTATTAGATTTAAAAAAAAAAAAAAATGACCTTCTATTTCGGCTGAATTTGATAAAAATCTACTTCCTGCAAGATGTACAATCCTTAGACTCCCTATTATGCAGCTTGTTTAGCGAAAAAATAAGACTTAGTAAGAAAATTTTACATCAACACTTAATCCTCCTGTAATAGATATTGATATGAGACTCTGTCAGTTTCTTCACATCAACATAAGCTAAACCTGTATAACAGCAGAAAAGAAAAACATCCCGCACCTGTGTTAATCTATCGGACACAAATTCCTTTTCATACATTGTCTGGATTTCTTCTTTAGATAGATATGGACGTTCTACAGCTTTGAGCTTTGCTTTATAACCAAGAAAAGGATCTTTGTTTAGCCAGCCATGTGCCATACAGAGTTTGATGATTTTTTTGAAATTCTTAATGTATTTTACAGCAGTATTGTTTCCGTATTTACGTACACTGCGAAGCCAGAAATCATAATCCATTATGAAAGCATGATCAATAGCCTTGATATCGATATCAGAAGTTTTGTACTTCCAGTTAATGAATTCTTGCGTATGCTTTAATGATGTTTTGTAACGCTCCAATGTTCCGGGAGCAAAATCGTGACCGACCAGGGCTTCCACTTTATCATTATGATCCTGAAAAATAGGAATGAGCATTCTTTGCTCAATATCAGTTCCAAGCAGTTTAGATTTTAAACCAACTGCCGTTACATTGTTATCCTCTTTTAACATGACGTAGTGTGAATCGTAAACCTGTTGCTCTAAAGTCTTAAGATAGACATTAAGCGTTCTAGCCTCCTGAGAGTTACCCAGCGCCTTATGCGCTTTACCATCCCATTTCTGCGGTTCGATATACCTTTTAGCGGCAATATCCGTCGCCTTGCCATCTATCATGATTCGTAAGTAGATGGGAGCGGTGCCGTTTGTTCGGATTTTATTCTTTTTTATAAAGAATAACTGATTGAATGTTTTGTTCATGATGTGGTAACTTTAATTGTTTAATAATTTAGTTTTTGTTACCACTTTTTGCAAGATGTTCAATCGTTAGACTGCCTATTAGTCAGGTTTCCCTGAATTTTTCGTGACCTATTTTCCAATTTTCACGATGGATCACTAAAAAGGTCATAAAAATCGTGACCTGTTTTGATTTTTTTGATTCTAGCACAAAACAAAAAAAACGCTGTAAACATTGATGTTTACAGCGTTTTAGCTTATTTTAGTTTCTCAACCAGCGGAGAGAGAGGGATTCGAACCCCCGGACCTGTTACAGTCAATAGTTTTCAAGACTATCGCAATCGACCACTCTGCCATCTCTCCAATAACTCCGATATGTCGTTGTTTTTGGTGGTGCAAATATAAAACTCTTTTCAATATCTGCAAAACAATTTTAAATTAAATTTTGTTTTAAATTAATAATCCATTAAAAATCAATTGGATTATTTTTAATGGAAATTAATTATTGTACCAAAACTTGAGATTTCATAAAGTATAAACGCACCTATTTTGGTGCGTTTATACTTATTTAATTCTAAATTAATGTAATTCGGCCAAGTACTTTTCAGCGTCCATGGCTGCCATGCAACCGCTTCCTGCCGCAGTAATTGCCTGTCTGTAGATATGATCCTGAACATCTCCTGCTGCAAAAACTCCCGGAAGATTAGTTCTTGTAGAACCTTTTTCAGTTGCAATATATCCATTTTCATCCAAATCAATTTGACCAACGAAAATATCAGTATTTGGCTTATGACCGATAGCAATGAAAATCCCGTGTACATCAACTGTCGACTTCTCCTGAGTCTGATTGTTGATCACCACTGCTCTTTCCACCAAATTATTTTCACCTTCAATTCCAATCAATTCGTGGTGAAATTTCACTTCAATATTCGGTGTGTTTTCAACTCTGTGAATCATTGCTTTTGAAGCTCTGAACTCACCTTTTCTCACCAACATGGTCACTTTATTCACCAATTTTGCAAGGTAAGTTGCCTCTTCAGCAGCTGTATCGCCCGCTCCTACTACGACTACATCTTTTCCTCTGTAGAAAAATCCGTCGCAGGTTGCGCATGCTGAAACTCCACCTCCATTGTATTTTTTTTCGTCGTCTAAACCTAAATATTTTGCAGTAGCACCAGTAGAAATAATCACAGTTTTAGCAAAAATCTCCTTATTTCCGGCATATAGTTTATGAACACCGCCAACCTCTTTAGAAAATTCGGCCTTGGTAATCATTTCGTAAAGAACTTTTGTATCAAACCTTTCAGCCTGTTTTTGCAGATCCATCATCATTTCGGGGCCGGTAATTCCTGCAGGGTAACCAGGGAAATTATCAACTTCAGTCGTTGTCGTCAATTGTCCACCCGGTTCCAAACCTGTATATAATTGTGGTTTAAGGTCTGCTCTTGCTGCATAAATTGCTGCTGTAAAACCAGAAGGTCCAGATCCTACGATCACACAATCTAAAATATTTTCTTCCATAATTCTCTTTTCAAAAAGATTTAAATTTTAAGACGACAAAGTTCGTGATTTTTAATGTTTTATTAAAGCAAAATTAATGATACTTGTCAATATTAAATATGTTGGTTTTCGATAACTGCATTTCTTTACTATGATTCTTTGCGACCCGACCTGAGTGGAGCTCTTTTTGCGTAGCAAAAAAGCGGGAACGGAGGGCGGAAAATGTCGCCCAAATAAAGAAATGACTACATTCAATCTAAACCTTCATTTTGATTTTATCAACATTGATAATCTTATACACCAATTCTTTAATCAATTCAGCTTCACTCATATTCACAGCGCCCAAGCCTTTCCCTTTCATATCAAATTCTCTCAAAATAGAAATCACTCTGGTAGAATGTTTTAATGGATACAGTCTTGCGGCCTCAGCATAATCTTTCAAAAAGTAAGGGTTCACACCCATTTGAGAAGCGATTACTTGCGGCGATTGACCAATCATCGTATTGTAAATAATTACGTTTGAGAAATAATTATACAAGCTCGAAAGCAACATCACAAAAGGATTGTTTTTAGGATTTTTACCCATAAAATGAGCAATTTTAAACGCTGCATTGGCGTTTTTTGTACCTAAAGCTTTCTGCAATTCGAAGACATTGAATTCTTTGCTGATTCCGATGTGGTTCTCAACGATGGTTCCGTCTAAAATCTGGCCTTCTTTCAGAATGATTTTTAGTTTACCTAATTCATTAGATATTCTTGAAAGGTCATTCCCAAGATATTCTGCCAAAAGATGAGAAATATTCGGGGCAGTTTTTATATTTAATCTGAGGCATTCATCGGCAATCCATTTTGGAAGATTGTGGTCTTTGAACGATTCGCTCAGAAAAAGCGCATTTATTTTCGTTAAAGTTTTAGTAACCTTTTTTCGGCTGTCTAACTTCTTGTGTTTGTGTGCAAAAACCAAAACCGTTGACGGAACCGGATTTTCAACATACGCTTCTAAAGCTCTGCTTTCCTCATCATTAAATTTTAAATCCTGCGCTTCTTTTACGATAATCACCTGTTTATCGCCCATCATTGGAAACTGTCTTGCCAAGGAAAGCACTTCCTGATAGGTTGTATCTTTTCCGTAGGTCACAGTTTGATTGAAGGCTTTTTCGTCTTCCTCCAGAAAGTCGTGTTCAAGGGCTTTTACAGCAACATCAATAAAGTAAGGTTCTTCTCCGTGGAAAAAATAAATCGGTAATACTTCTTTATTTTTAATATTTTTGAGGATTAAATCTAATTCTTTCATCTTAATTAATGGAACTTCCCAAACTCAATTTTCAGGAAACTTTTGATTTTAAATTCAAGAAAGACAAAGATAAGTTTTTTATCTATGACTTGGTACGCAAAACTTACCTTTTGCTCACGCCTGAAGAGTGGGTTCGACAGCATTGGATCCATTATTATCTCACGGTAAAATCCTACTCTGTATCCGCTTTGATTACAGAAAAAAAGATAGTTCTCAATGGTTTAACCAAAAGAATTGACCTTTTGGTAACAGAAAAAGCACAGCCTAAAATTCTGATTGAATGTAAAGCTCCGCAAATCAAACTTACTGAAAAAACTTTCGAACAAACTGCGCGTTATAATTCAATTATTGGTGCTTCTGAAATTGTTTTAACGAATGGTTTACAGCATATCAATGCGTATTACGAAAATGGGGAATATCAGTTTTACAGAGCTGAGTAATTTGTAGTAATAACCTGCATTTTAGATTTCTAAATTTTATTTTTATAAAGCGAATATCATATTTAAATATTTTATAGTTGAACGATATACTACTGCAAAAATATGGTTTGACCATGCAAAAATCATCCGAGAAATTTCATGGAATTATTTCAGGAAATCCCATTGCTAATTACATTTATAATTATAGACATCCTGATGATGTGGATGACATCATTGCTGATTTGGATTTAGCAATTTCTGGTAATTTTTCGCTAATTGAAGATCCAGATCATGGAGGCGGTATGGGAAATTATTGGTTTGCACATATAACGCCTACACATTTTGAACTATGGCAGGAAGGTTTTGAAAAAAGAATAATACCCCTAAACGATTGGAAAGAAATATTGCTTGCTTGGAAGAAATGTTTAGAGTAGAAAATTAAAGTATTTTAGTGATGCCCTATTCGTTTTTATTTACAAATTTAATTAGCTTTATACTATCAGCATTTTTTTGTGAAATTTGTGCATGGTATTTGCGTACATTGTTCTTAAATTAAATTACAAAATATGATACGTTCAATCTTCATCACCGCAACTTTGCTTGCTTCAGTAACAGTTTTCAGTCAGAATTTGAAAAAAGTCTCTTACCAAGACGGCACTCAAAAACTCAACGGCTTGGTCACTTCAAATGCCGGAAAAAAACTTCCCGGAGTTTTGATTCTTCCGGCCTGGAAAGGAATTGACGACGAAGCTAAAACAGCAGCAGCAGATTTAGAAAAGCAAGGTTATATCGCATTTATCGCCGATATTTATGGTGAAGGGAATATTCCTACTGACAATGCTTCTGCCGGAAAAACCGCAGGATTTTACAAGAAAGATTACGCAGCTTACCAAAAGAGAATTTCTCTGGCATTGGAACAACTGAAAAAAAACGGAGCCATTCCTGAGAAAATTGCAGTAATTGGATATTGCTTTGGCGGAACGGGAGCTTTAGAATCTGCGAGAGGAAAATTGCCTGTTGTGGGCGTAGTTTCCATTCACGGAAGCATTGGAAAAGATCAGTCGAGACCGAATGAAGCTATTTCAACTAAAATTTTAGTAGAAAACCCTGCGGAGGATAAAGGGGTAACTCCAGAAGATTATAACAACCTGATAAAAGAAATGAATGATGGAAAAGCAGATTGGCAAATCATTACTTATGCTAACTCAAAACACACTTTTACTGACCCAAAATCTGCAGATTACAATCCAGTGATGGCAAAAAGAGCATGGAATCACACGCTTTTGTTTTTGAAAGAAATTTTGAAGTAATTGAACTATAATAAATTAAAAACAACCTCATTGATTGAGGTTGTTTTTGTTTATAAATCGCTGGTTGTGCTACAATTAGAACACCACCAATACTCATTTTCTTTATCTTTTAACTTTATTTTTGATTTCTCTTCGCAGTTTTCACATATTTGCTCAACATTGTCTGTTTGCTTCGCTTCGTAATCGCAACTAAAGCAACTCCAACTCGTCAAATGAGTTTTCCCGTTGATAAACCAAGTAAATGAATTTTCTTTGCATTTGGGACAAATTTTTAACGCCATATTTTAAACTATTTCTTGTTCTCTATTCACTAATTCCATCGAAAAAGCAGGAAGACAAATTGCAATGTATTCACACGGTTCTGGGAACGGATTGCTATAACGAACTCTTGCTCCTTTTTCAATTAAAATACTTTGTCCTTTTTCTAAAATAACATTTTCACCATCAATTTCAAATTGCTTTTTACCTGAAATAATAATGGTAAATTCATCAAATTCCGGAGTTTGATGAGGCTCGATCCAATCTGGTGGAGCTACCATGTGTGCAATTGAAATATTTGGGTTCTGGGTTGAGTTTCCCCAGTGTTCTTCTATCAATTTTCCGTCGTTTGTAGGAACTACAAAAGGTGATTTTTGAATTTTATATTTTTTCATTTTATTACTAATTATTTTTTAACACAAAGGCCGCAAAGATTTTTTAACTACTAAATGTTTTTAAGTTACACAAAGCCGTTTCACTTATAAAAGCTCACAAAGTTTTTTATATAAAACAAATTGTTGACAAACTATAATTTAAATCTCTCGCAGATTTTGCTGATATATTTTCAGCATTCAAAATCTACTCAATCAGCAAAATCTGCGTGAAACTTACTTAAAAATGGTTTTCTTTTTTGATTTCGTACACAAAATTAGTTCTCGTCGGTTCCCCAAAATAAGCCACTTCTTCTTCAGCAATCTTTTGTCCGCCCAATCTTTCTAAAGCAATTTGCGAACGGAAATTTTCTTTCCCAATATGGAAATACACTTTATCTACAAACTGAAAAACATAATCCATCATCAGTTTTTTAATCTGTGGATTGATGCCCTTTCCCCAAGAATTGGTTCCGTAGAAAGTATAGCCGATGAAAATGCTGTTTTTGGATTCATCAAAATCATAAAAACGGGTACTTCCTAGAATATCTCCGGTAGATTTTTCTACAATTTTAAAAGCACCTTGGCTTTCTATTGCACCTTTAAAAAAGTTTTCAAAGACTTCTCTTTTGTAGCGGTCTTTATTCGGATGTTGCTCCCAGACTTTTGGATTAGAAGCCACTTCATACAACAATTCAAAATCCCCTTGCTGTAAGGGGATTAATTGATATTTTTCGTTTTCTAAAACTGGTTGAATAGAAAAATTCATCTTTTAAATCTTAGCCTTTTGCTTTTGCAGCGTCAGATTCTATTTTTTTGATTTCCTTCAATTTCTCAGCAATTTTGGTTACTGCTTCAGGTTTTGCAGGTTTCAAAGCTACCTCAGCCTGAGCCATATCCCATTTGATTACCAAATTTCCTGAGTTTTCATCAGTTGGGTTTAATGTAATTTCAAACCACTCTTGTTTATCAGCTAATTTATTAACAGGAACAGTTACATCTACAACATCTTGTTTTGGATCGTATGTGTAAGCTCCCCATTGCTGGAAATCTTTATTTAAAATCACTTTCCAATCTTTTTCTGTTGGTACGATGAACAAACCGTAAGTTCCTGCAGGAACCATTTTTCCACCGAAGTTCACAGCCTGACCGAACGTTATTTTTGTAGAAGAGTTGGCACCTGCTCTCCAAACCTGTCCGTAAGGAACCAATTCTCCGAAGATTTTTCTTCCTTTCACACCTGGTCGTCCGTAATCGATACTGATTTTAGACATAGAAAATTGCTGCTCAACCTTCTGACGCGGGCTTGCTGCCGGTACAGAATAATCTTGTGCAAAACTGAACACCGAAGCCGATATGCAAACTGCAAATAATAACTTTTTCACTTATTTTAAATTTTGCTAAAATTACGAAATGGATGTCAGAAATAAGTTTTTGAGTTTGATAAATTTTGTTAAAGTATTATTCGCTTTAAATATAAAACCTCACAAGAAAACTTGTGAGGCTTAGATTATTTTAAATTTATTCAGATCTGGCTTTCCATTTTTGGAGAATAGTGGTATAAAAATAGGTGAATATGAATCCTATCACTAAAAGAATATAACTGAGGAAAAGCCCAAGTGAATCTATAATTGATTGGCAGTCTTCATACCCTACTCCTTTTACAGGATCGTAAACGGTTCCTTGGCAAGCATCTCTTTGATACATTGAAATGATTATAAAAATCAGCAATACAAAAAGTACAAATCCATTCAACGAAATATTGACAAAGATTGAGGTAACCAGTTTATTAAATTTATTCATCATCAATAACGGAATCACCAAAATAACTATTGATATCAACAAACCTAACTGAGAGACAAAATATTCCTCTTTTCCTATGTGAGAAAATGAATATAAAACGGTAATTAGAACAACAGCTAAAACTAAGACTCCCGCACTGATAATACTGAATAACAGCGATTTTAAACCTGTAATTCTAAAACTAAAGATCAATGTTGAAAGGAAGAAAGCAATCCAAAGATAAATGTGAATATTTTGCGAAAAGAAATCCTCACTTTTCACATAATCAACATTATTCAGAAGATCTTTCAAGTTATCTTGATAATAGTAAAACTCAGAAACGTTATTATAAAAATATTTTTCAGGCGAAATCTGTTGATTGATTTCTGGGTTAAATTCTGTGATAGAAATCGAATCATCGACAATCGTTCCGTTTGCATCAACATACGATGCCGCTGCAGAATCAACCGCAATTGCTGTAGCTTCGGCAACTTCATTATTTTCTCTGTCAGAATAATATGAAGAATTGTTTGGGTTATATTTTTCCCCTTTTTCAGGTTTATAGGTTTTAATAAAATACCTGACTTCAAAATTCTGTGGAGAATACACCATATTAGTCCATTCTTTTGCCTTTAAATTGTTTCTGATTTTAAATTTTTCAGAAATATTTAAAAATTGGGAAAGCAGTTTCTCAATTTCTGCAGGATTATTTCTATTAAGAAGCTCAGAGGTTTTCCTGTTGATTTCAGCTTGTCTGGATTTTAAATCGCTCTCTGAAACATTAGTATCATCATAACGAGTATAATATGAATCTTCATAATCATGAACTGCGAAATTATTTTCATAAAAAACGTCAGAAAAGTTATAATAACTTGGCGCTGTGCTTTTTATATAAGATGACAAATCAACTACATCTTTTTTGAAGTAAAAAGTTTCAAAATTATCGTTTCGGTCAGACTTTACAGCTTCAATTCCTCGATTTCTTTCATAATCCGGAAGAATGTATGCATGATTTTCATCTTTTTTGTAAGATTTTTTAGAATACATCGTATAATACTGATAAACCCTGTTATAGTAGACAAAATATTTCTTATTTCGGTCTACTTTTTTAATCTCGGTTTCGCAGTAAAGATCATAAAAAGGTTTTGGTGAAAGTCTGTTTTCTAAAGTGTATAATTCTAAATTCTGAGAAAGAAAAGGATAGCTTCTGTTGACGATATCGATATTTTCTTTCATTTCAGAGTCGGGATATTTGTGATTAACAAATATCTTAAAACCAGACATGTATGAAAAATAGAAAGTAGTACTCGCAAAAATAATCACAAAATACTGTACAAACTGCAAAAAGAGTTTACCTCGTGATGAAGGATAAAAGTTTTTGAACGCATTGTTTTTAAACATCATAATCAGCCACCCCACAATCATCAAAATAGAGATAATCAGATGAATAAATATCAGTCCGTTTTTGAAATAATCATCTCTCACTGTACGAGTCTGCAAAGAAACAGGATCGAGGTGCGAAAGATAACCGATAATGAAAAAGAGAATGTGAACAAGCAAGCTTGCCAAAAGCATCCAAACAATTTTGGTGTTCCAAACGGTAGGATATTTCTCTAATAAATATTGATTAATTTGATTAATTTTATTTATTTTTTGCATTTTAATTTGAATTAAAGAATATTAATTAACGAAAAATCTTCTCGTAGAAGATGAGATATTCCTGATGTAGACCAAGTCTGTTTTCGCTTGCCCCAAAGCTGTGATGACTTTATGAAACTCAGTTTCGGCAGAGAAATAAGCTACATAAACTCCACCATTAAAATTCAGTTTTTCTAAAGGAAAATCTTTGAAAACTTCAAGCAGATGTTCTCTTGAATTGGTGGTATCAATTTCTATAATCAAGCTTGCATTTTCGGTATCTTTCAATTCAGAATTATCTTTGTACTGGCCGTTTTTCAGGAAAATCACTTTATCTGAAACTTTTTCGACTTCATACAATTGCTGAGAGCTTAAAATCAAAGCAATCGGATGATTAACGGAGTTGGCAATCGATTTTAAATCTTCCAGAATAACCTGCTGAGCCAAAACATCGAGATTTGCTAAAGGCTCATCCAATAAAAGAATTTCTGGTTTTCTTAAAAGAGTTCGGGCTAATTCAAAACGCATTTTGTAGCCGGAAGAAAGCTCGTTCCATTTCAAATGTTTGTAATTCCAAAGTCCCAATCTGGCGATCATCATCAACGTCCGGATCTCATTTTCTTCAGGTTTAACGCTGTAATTTGACAGAACGAATTTCAAATTATCTTTTAAACTTCCATACCATTTCTCAGTACGCTGCGGGATGTACACCAATTTTGTGCGGAGGTCATATTCATCTTTCGGTTCAGAATTGAAAGAATAATTGAGTTCACCTTCATTAAAAGAAATTTCTTTGGCTAAAATTCGCAGAAGTGTAGTTTTCCCGTTTCCGTTCTCTCCTACCAAACCGTAAACCTGGCCTTTATTGATTTCCATAGAAACCGGGCCGAGAGAAAATCTATTACTTCCGTAAGATTTCAAAATATTTTTTGCCCGAAGCACAGGTTTCTCAACCGAATGTTCCTGCACCTGAATTTTTTCAATTTTTTGAAGAAGGATTTTACACTTTTCAATAAACTCGCTTATTGCGTGGCTATTTGTTTCTTTCCAGTCTGTCAGGTTGATGGCTTCTTTAAAGATTTCCATTTTCTGCGTATCGATAGCGCAGTCTAGCAGTTTTCTAAAACCTAATACAGTATCTTTATTATCAAAGAAATGATAAACCTCGTTCACACGATGTTGGTGTTTCGTCATTTGGGATATTTATAAATCGAAGATAAATAAAATAAGGATAAGTTATAATAATTTAATGAGAAAAATAAACCACTATATCTTTCTGATTATAAGTTGCTAAAACGAAGTCTAGGTTTACATCCCATACCCATCATTATCGACATGTAAACCAGTTTTTGTAGTGCAGTTCCCCGATTATCTGTTCGTTTTTTGTTATTTTGAAAGTTGTGAATTTTTCTGAAGTTGCAAAGTATTCCATAATATGTTTTTTCCAACTGTATTTTATTCTAAATTACATTTTTTTTAGTTAAAATCATTTCAATATGGTTTATAAAAGTTATATTTCTTATTATAGAATTAATGCGCTCGGTTATTGCTTGAAATTAAAATCAAATTAACAAATCATTAATAAATTTCAAGATTTCTTAACCATCTTGTACTATCCTGCACTCCCAATTTTTTATTCGAAAAATTATTATACTTTTAAAAATCAGAAAACGTTTAAGTTTTGTAGAAGAAGTGATAAATTTTGAATGTAAAAACAAAATGCAATCGATTAACCTTTTCATTTGAAATGTTGAAAAGAAACAATTAATAAACCAGCCAGATCAATGAATAATACCCAACCCGAAAACTCCTTTTCTTCTTCAAAAAAGAAAAATTACTACTTTCCTCTGATCCTTATCACGAGTTTGTTTTTCTTTTGGGGATTTATCCATAACCTTGATCCGATCTTGATCAAACACCTTCGAAGTTCTTTTCACCTGAACCATTTTCAGGCTTCGTTAGTAGATTCATCTGTTTTTGCAGCGTACTTTTTATTGGCCATTCCTGCAGGAATGATTATTCAGAAATATGGTTACAAAACCGGGATTTTGGTAGGTTTGTTCTTTTTCTCGGCTGGATGTTTTTTGTTTGTTCCGGCTGCTAATACGATTAGTTATCCGTTTTTTCTCGGGGCTCTTTTTGTTTTATCTTGCGGTCTTGCGATTCTGGAAACCGCAGCAAATCCTTACATTACTGTTTTGGGCATACCTGAAAAAGCAACACAAAGATTAAACTTTGCACAGTCTTTTAATGGTTTGGCAGCTTCAATTGCTCCTATCGTTGGCGGAATTTTCATTCTGAGTGAAGAACCAAAATCACAGGAAGAACTTGCCGGACTTGATCAGGCTGCAAAACTGGCCTACATCCACGCTGAAACTTCGCTCGTAAAAGGACCTTACATGATATTGGGATTAATTATTCTACTGGTCATGTTCTTATTTTTATTCGTAAAACTACCGGAAGTAACGGAAAGCAAAGAAAAATCAACAAAGAATTTTCTACAGGTTTTAGGCGTAAAAAATGTAGGATGGGGAGTTCTTGCGCAGTTTTTTTATATCGGTGCACAAATTTATGTCTTCAGTTTTCTCTTGGTTTTTGCTGAAGATGCAATAAACATGAAAGGTCAGGAAGCTAAATATTATGCAGGTGTGGCGGGATTATTATTTATGATTGGGCGTTTTGCAGGAACTTTTTTCATGAGATATATTTCACCACAGAAATTATTGAGAATTTACAGTGTAATAAGTATCATTCTCAGTCTCTGGGTTATTGCAGGATCAGGAATTTCAACATTATATGCATTGGTTGCGCTTACATTTTTTATGTCCATAATGTTTCCAACTATTTTTGCCTTAGGAATTGAAGGAGCGGATGCAGAAACAAAACCTGCCTCAAGTTTATTAATAATGTCTATTGTCGGAGGTGCTATTATACCACCGATTGCAAGTAAAATTACAGATATTTCAGGGAACATCCACTTTTCTTATATCGTACCTTTAGTCTGTTTTATCACCGTATTTTTATTTTCATTAAGATTCAGAAGTAAGAAATCCTTGCAATAAATATGGAAAAATCTTTGGGGACTTAGCTAAGTGAAACGCCTTTGCGAACTTAAAAACAGTTAGTACTTAAAAAAATCTTTGTGCTCTTTGCGTTAAAAAAGCATTTCACAAAAAAATCCAATTTTAAAACTAGAAATGAGTAAATTAATTTTAAAAATAAATCAAAAAGATAATGTTTTGGTCGCTTTGCAGGATATTCCGGCAGAAACCGAAATTATTTTCGAAGGAGTTACTTATACCACTTTAGAAGCAATCCCCGCTAAGCATAAATTCTTTATAAATGACATGAAACAGGGCGACGAAATCTTTATGTATGGCGTTTTGGTAGGTAAAGTACAGTACGACTTGGCGGCGGGAACCCGAATGACGACCGACAATACAAAACATGCTGCCGAGCCTTGCTACTACAGAGATGTTGACTATGATTGGACAAAACCCGATGTATCAAAATTTTTACATAAAACTTTTAAAGGATATCACCGCTCAAACGGCGATGTGGGAACGGCTAATTATTGGCTTTTTATCCCTACCGTTTTTTGCGAAAACCGAAATTTGGATATCATTAAAGAATCCCTCTACGACAATTTGGGATATGCGGTCGATGCGAAATATAAAGATTACACGCATCAATTAGTGGAAGCCATTTCTAAGGGAGAAAACTTGGATGAAATTGATTTTTCGCCATCCAATATTCCCACACAAAAACGAGTTTTTAAGAATGTGGATGGAATTAAATTTCTCAATCACACCGGCGGCTGCGGCGGAACAAGACAGGATTCGGATTCTTTGAGTAAACTGTTGGCTGCTTATGCCGACCATCCCAATGTGGCTGGAGTTACTTTGTTGAGTCTGGGTTGTCAGCATCTTCAAATTGATAATTTTAGAAGAGATTTATACAATCGGAATCCTGATTTTGATAAACCTTTACTCGTTTTTGAACAGCAAAAAGAGGTAAGTGAAGAAACAATGATCAAGAACGCTATTTTTGAAACCCTGAAAGGACTCTTAGAAATTAATAAAATTGAACGTGAAGATGCACCGATAAGCAAACTTTGTGTCGGTGTAAAATGTGGAGGAAGCGATGGATTTAGTGGTATTTCAGCCAATCCGGCTGTAGGACATCTCGCCGATATTCTTTCAGTTTTGGGAGCTAAAGTTTTACTGGCAGAATTCCCGGAATTGTGTGGTGTCGAACAGGAATTAATTGATCGTGCTGTAGATAAACCAACCGCAGAAAAATTCATCAAGTTAATGACGGAATATGATGAACTTGCTCATGCAGTCGGTTCAGGATTTTATATGAATCCGTCACCAGGAAATATTAAAGACGGATTAATCACAGATGCCATAAAATCCGCAGGCGCCGCAAAGAAAGGAGGTTCCGCCCCTGTTGTAGATGTTTTAGATTATACAGAACCTGCAACAAAACCAGGATTAAGCCTTGTCTGCACACCGGGAAATGATGTGGAAGCTACCACGGGAAAAGCTGCTTCAGGCGCAACTTTAATTCTGTTTACAACAGGTCTTGGTACACCTACAGGAAATCCGGTTTGCCCTGTCATCAAAGTGGCTACCAATACTGTTTTAGCAACAAAAATGTCAGATATTATTGATATTGATACTGGTGCGGTTGTGCGTGGCGAAAAAACCATTCAACAGATGGGTGAAGATATTTTGGATTTCTGTATCGACGTTGCCAGCGGAAATATCATTACTAAAGCTGTAGCATTGAATCAGGATGATTTTATTCCTTGGAAAAGAGGGGTAAGTTTATAGGAAGAGCCAAGTTAAAAGAAAAAAGAGCCAAGTAAAAATTCCCCTCCTTTGGAGGGTGGCGAAAAATCTTCGATTTTTTGACGGGGTGGTTTATACAAACAATATCATCAAAGCTAAAAGTTATTAGTAAAATTGTAAATAAAAATATATAAATGTTTTCATTAAAAAATAAAAAAGCCGTTGTGACAGGCGGAGGAAGCGGGATTGGGCAGGCTATTGCGGTTCAGTTGGCAGCTAATGGCGCGGAAGTTCATATCCTTGAAATTACAGAACAAAACGGACAGGAAACGCTTGGGAAAATTAAGTCTGCGGGAGGAAATGCTAAAGTTTATGCCTGTGATGTCTCAAAACAGAAGGATGTTTTGGAAGTTTTCGGGCAGATTGGAGCAGTAAATATTCTTGTCAATAATGCCGGAATTGCACACATCGGAAAGGCAGATACGACTTCGGAAGAAGATTTTGACAGACTTTACAATGTCAATATTAAAGGGGTTTATAACTGTCTGTTCGCAGCGATTCCGCAGATTAGAAAATCAGGTGGCGGAGTGATTATCAATATGGCTTCCATTGCTGCGTTGGTGGGAATTCCTGACCGGTTTGCTTACAGTACGGCAAAAGGTGCGGTGAAAGCAATGACGATGAGTGTTGCCAAAGATTATATCAGTGAAAATATCCGTTGCAATTCGATATCTCCGGCAAGAGTGCATACGCCTTTTGTGGATGGATTCTTAAAGAATAATTATCCCGATAATATCGAAGAAATGTTTGTCAAATTATCGAAAACTCAACCTATCGGAAGGATGGCTCAGCCTGAGGAAGTCGCTTCCTTGGCATTGTATTTATGCAGTGACGAAGCTTCATTTATTACTGGTGTGGACTATCCAATTGACGGTGGTTTTACAACTTTGAACAACTAAATTTTGTAGTTTTATACAAATTTGAAAGGAGGAAAAACTACCCTAGCCCCGATAGGAACGGCATCCTTTTTTGTCATTGCGATGGCAAAAAAGTAAAACAATTGATCACGTTGATCGCAATGACAAAAAAGATATAGTGGATAGCGGGATTAGCTTCAAATAATAATTTGGCTTTTAAAAAATATAAAAATAATATGAAATTAATAAAATTCGGACAGCCGGGACAGGAAAAACCAGGAGTTATTATTGACGATAAAAGATACGATGTTTCTCATCTGGTAAAAGATTATGATGAGAACTTTTTTTCCGGTGAAGCCATAGAAAATTTAAAATCTGAAATACACACCCATAATTTGCCTGAAATTTCTGCTAACGAAAGACTGGGAGCTCCTTTGGCAAGACCTTCAAAAATTATCTGTGTGGGATTGAATTATAAAGATCATGCCGCTGAAACCAACGCGCCGATTCCGCAGGAGCCGATTTTGTTTTTTAAGGCGACTTCTGCGATTGTGGGCCCAAATGATGATTTAATCATTCCAAAAACGAGCACCAAAACCGACTGGGAAGTTGAGTTGGCCATCGTGATCGGAAAAAAAGCGAGTTATGTTTCTGAGGAAAATGCCCTTGAGCACGTTGCCGGCTATGTTTTGCACAACGATTATAGTGAAAGAGCCTTTCAACTGGAAAGAAACGGACAATGGGTAAAAGGGAAAAGCTGCGATACTTTTGCGCCGATCGGACCGTTTATTGCAACGCCTGATGAGATTGAGGATGTTCATAATCTGCGTTTGTGGCTGAAGGTGAACGGGGAAATTCTGCAGGATGGGAACACTTCAAATCTTATTTTTAATGTACCGTTTATTGTGAGCTACATCAGTCAGTTTATGACTTTGCTTCCGGGTGATATCATCAGTACAGGAACGCCTGCGGGTGTTGGTTTGGGACAAAAACCTGAGCCCTGGTATCTGAAATCCGGCGACGTGGTGGAATTGGGAATTGATGGTTTGGGGAGCAGTGTCCAAAAAGTGAAAGCTTACGACGAATGAAAAAATTCTGTCTTGCTCTTGACTTGATTGATAATCCTGAATTGATTGCGGAATACGAAAATTATCATCAAAATATCTGGCCTGAAGTTCGGAAAAGTATTTTGGATTCCGGAATTATAAATATGGAGATTTACAGTGTTCAAAATCGGTTGTTTATGATTATTGAAGCTGAGGACAGTTTTTCTTTTGAGGCTAAAAATGATTTGGATCAAAAAAATCCGAGAGTTCAGGAATGGGAAGAATTGATGTGGAAATTTCAACAACAGTTGCCCAATTCGAAAGCTGGAGAAAAGTGGCGGTTGATGGACAAAATATTTTCTTTATAAATTACATTTTAGAAAAAAAATAATTAGATATGATTATTGATTCTCACGTTCATTTTTGGAAGTTTGATCCGGTTCGGGATGCATGGATTTCGAATGAAATGGCAGCGATCCAGAAAGACTTTTTGCCGGAAGATTTTTCGTTCTATTTAAATGAAAATCGGATTGATGGCTGTGTTGCAGTTCAGGCGAGTCAAAGTGATGAGGAGACGGATTTTTTGGTGAATTTAGCTAAAGAAAATCCTTTTATTAAAGGTGTTGTCGGTTGGATTGATTTAACTTTAACTTCTGATAAACTTGAACAGTCACTTCAAAATTATCAATTTGAAAAGTTGATTAAAGGTTTCAGACATATCGCTGAAGGAGAAGAAATCGGTTTTTTACTGCAAAAAAATGTACTCAACGGAATCTCTGCACTTCACAAATATAATTATACTTACGATATTTTGTTAAGACAGGATCAGCTTTTGGATGCCGTAAAACTTTCGGAAAAATTGCCCGATCAACCCTTTATTCTGGATCATTGCGGAAAACCGGATTTGAAAACTAATGATTTAAAAGAATGGAAATCCAACATTTCCGAACTTGCCAAAAATCATAACATTTATTGCAAAATTTCGGGACTTTTAACACAAGGAAACTGGAATAATATTAATGAAAAATCAATATTTGAAATTTTAGATTTCATTTTTTCGCAATTCGGAATTAAGCGTTTAGTTTTCGGAAGTGATTGGCCTGTCATTTTATTAGGTGGAAATTATGCTTTGTGGGTGGAATTGATTTCAAAATATGTAAGTCAGTTTTCAAAAGAAGAACAAGAACTTTTTTTCTCTGGAAATGCGGTGAAATTTTACAAACTATAATTTTTCATTACCATAAAACTCACGAATTTTTTTAACACTTAAGAATATTTAGGATTAAATTCTTTGCGTATAGAAGAACACTTAAGTTTTTAAAAATCTAAGATTTTTATTTTAAAATGAATGTAATTAAAAACTTTATGGTCTTTGTTAAATGAAATGCCTTTGCGAACTTAAAAACAGTTAGTAGTCAAAAAAAAATCTTTGTGCACTTTGCGTTAAAAAAAACATTATGAATTTAAATTTAGATAATAAAATAATCATCGTAAGCGGCGGTGCAAAAGGAATTGGAAATGCTATTGCAAAAGTTTTGGCCGAAGAAAATGCGTTACCGATAATCATCGGAAGAAATGAAGACGACAACAAAAAAGCCATTCAGGAAATACAGGATCTTGGAGGAAAAGCTGACTTTGTTACCGCCGAACTTTCCCAACCCGAAGAATGTAAAAAAGCCATTGAGGAAGTCGTAAAAAAATACGGTAAAATCGATGGAATTGTCAATAATGCGGGTGTAAACGATGGTGTTGGACTGGAAAATGGTTCGTATGAGAAATTCTTAGATTCCTATCATAAAAATGTGGTTCATTATTATCTTTTGGTGCATCACGCACTTCCCTATCTTAAAGAAAGCAAAGGTTCCATTTTAAATATCGGCAGCAAGACAGCAGAAACCGGACAAGGCGGAACGTCTGGATATGCCGCAGCGAATGGGGCGAGAAATGCTTTGACTAGAGAATGGGCGGTTGAACTTCTGCCTTACAGCATCCGTGTGAATGCTATTATTGTTGCGGAAGCCTGGACACCACTCTACCAATCATGGATTTCTACCTTTGAAAATCCGGATGAAAAATTGAAAAGTATTACTTCAAAAATCCCTTTGGAAAACCGCATGACGACTTCTGAAGAAATTGCTAACATGGCAGCGTTTCTTTTATCAGAAAGATCTTCGCATACAACAGGGCAGTTAATTCATGTAGACGGCGGATATGTTCATTTGGACAGGAGTTTGGGTAAATTAGAGTATTAATGTTTAAAATTTTTAAAAATCATTATCGATTGTTTTTTTTCAAAAAGAATAAATTTTTAAACATAGAATTTTTCAAAAGAAATACTTAATATTCCATTTAATTCTTAAATTTGACCAATGCAAAAGAATCTTTATCTCATCATTATATCATTTTGTCTTGTAAGTTGCTACACCTATCAGGTTAAAAAACAAGCAGATACAACAACCGACAATAAACAAGACTCCAAAAAGAATGCAACTCTTGCTGATAATACTCTTCCGCAAGCAAAAAGTACAACAGTTAAATCCCAAAGTCTGAATCCACAACAAATACCTGTCAACATTCAGGAGAAACTTGCACCTAATAAAAATGTTAGAATTGACGTTGATGGCAAGACCTATAAAATAATAGTTGACAAATGGGAAAATGACAGTCTGGTTGCACACCTAGTTCATAATCCTAAAAAAATTCTGAAATTTCATAAGAACCAGATCAATGGCGAGAAAATTGCTGAAAAACGCTTTTCACAACCCATTGCTGATATTATCACTGTTGCAGCTTATGCCGGCATTGGTGTTTTAATCTATTCTCTCGTCAAATAATTTTTTAAATTTTCCAGATATTGCAACCATGCATTTGAACATCCTTCATAGCATTCAAATTGTGGTATCAAACCGTTGTGAGTGAATGTAAATTTTGTTTGATTGCCTTCAGTAGAAACATCAAAATTAATCTTAGTTCCCGTCCATTCATCTGGCATTTTCAGAAATGTCAGATTACTGCCAATAACTTCCCAACTTATTTTTATTAGGATTTTTTGAACGGAATTATGCGCTCCATTTCCTGCGCTGAAAGTGAATTCGTCGTTGATCTCTTCAGAATTTCCTGTGATAATTTCATTATGCAAACCAATCCACCATTTTTAGGATCAATTAAAATATTGAAAACTTCTGAGGGAGGTTTTGAAGTTGTAAAGGTGTATGAAAAATTTTGTGTTGACATTTTAATTCATTTATGTAAATATGAAAATACGATTATCCTTTAAGTTATACAAATGATAAGAAATTTTCAAAGTATAAAATGATCACTAAATAAATATTTTATAAATTTGTTTTAAACAAAATAGATGGAATCTGTAATTTTAAAAAATATCAATGAAATTCTAAAAAATGCTCCTGAAAGTATTTTGGAGAGAGTCCTAGGCTATATTGAAGGAATTTCTGAAGATGAAAAATACAATTTCAAACTTTCTGAAGAACAAAAAGAAAGTTTGAAGAAAATAAAAGCAAGACCTTATGATCAGCATACCGAAATTGATACTTTTCTAAATGAAATGGATTCAAAATATGGTATTTAAGGTTATTATTTCGAATGAAGCAAAAATTGATATTGAGAATTCATATCTTTATTATCAAGCGAAAGTAAACAAAAAAGTTGCAAAGAATTTTCTGAAAGAATTCAGGTCTTCGGTTAATATAATTTCTAAAAATCCTTATTTTAAAAGACACCGTCCCATTAAGTGTGTAAATTAAAAAGTTAGGGCTTAGATTTATAATCTGAGCCTATTTTCAAAAATAAGCATAAATTGGTTTAAAATCAATCCCCAATTTTGGATGGGCATGGTCCATTTTTTAGTTGCTTCTTTCAATGCTAAATAAACAGATTTTATAACTGCATCATCTGTAGGGAAAGACATTTTGTTTTTGGTGTATTTTCGGATTTTCCCGTTTAGATTTTCAATTAAATTGGTCGTGTAAATTATTTTTCTAATCTCGATTGGAAACTCAAAAAAGACGGTTAATTCGTCCCAATGAGTTCTCCAGGATTGTATTGCATAGAGATATTTACTTTCCCATTTGGTTGCAAAGTCGTCCAAAGCTGCTTTTGCCGCTTCTTTTGTGGGGGCAGTATAAATGTGTTTCATATCTGCAGAAAATTCTTTCCTATCTTTCCAGACAACATATTTACATGCATTTCTAATTTGGTGAACTACGCAGATTTGGGTTTGAGATTGCGGAAAAACCGAGCGAATGGTCTGGGTAAATCCATTCAGATTATCGGTAGCAGTGATGAGAATATCTTCTACGCCACGAGCTTTTAAATCGGTCAGAACATTCATCCAAAAGCTGGAGCTTTCGTTCTTTCCGAGCCACATCCCGAGAACTTCTTTTTTACCTTCACGATTGAGTCCTACGGCTAAATAAATGGTTTTGTTGATGACCTTGGAGTTTTCACGAACCTTGAAAACAATCCCGTCCATCCAGACAATCAGATATACTTCATCCAATGGTCGGTTCTGCCAGGCAACCACTTCGCTGGCAACAGCATTGGTGATTCGTGAGATGGTGGAAGTCGAAACGTCAAAATCATACATTTCTTTGATTTGCTCTTCAATATCACTTACACTCATCCCTTTAGCATAAAATGAGATGATAATGTTCTCCAAACCATCGATGATATTGTGTCTCTTTGGAACTAATGCTGGTTCAAAACTGCCTTCCCTATCTCTGGGAACTTTTATTTCTGATTCGCCGAATGAGGACTTTATCCTCTTGGTTGCGTGTCCGTTCCGATAGTTTCCATTAATGGTTTTTTCGTGTTTTGAATTATCCAGATGGCTGTCAAGTTCAGCATCCAACATATGTTCTACTGCTTTTTTGTGCAGCTCTTTAAAGAATGAGGTTAAATCTTCCCCGTTCTTAAAGGATTTGTAGAAATCCTTATTGTTTAGTAAATCTTCTTTGTCGATCATAACTATGTAATGGTTAAAATAATAAAAAGTTATTTCCGTAAAATTTTTTGAGCTATAAGGGCTCAAAATTTTACAGAATAACTTTTTAACTTACACAGTTAGTGAGATACTACCTTTTAAAATTTGGTTTGAGGATTTTCATGGAAAATTAATGAAGAAATATCCATTTCTGATATTTTACACAATTGATAAAATTGCTAAGGTCATTGTTATTACAAGAGTTTTTCATACCTCACAAAATCCTGAAAAATATCCTTAAGATTAAATAAAAACCATCTGAATTAGTTTTTACTTCAGTTCATATTCGCTTTTTTTAAATTATAGAAACTAGACACCATAGTTGAGAATTTTCACCATAATTTGTTTCTTCTGAAAAATGCACTTTATTAAGATAATTTTTAATCCTTTTAACCATATATCACAAAGCATTCAAATTAACACATCACCTTCGTCATTTACTATTGTAGCGTAATGTTGCCTTTTTTGAGTTCAATTTGTTTATATCTAAAATGATCAATGTAACCAAAATACCATTCTTTATTTTCATAAACAAACGTCATAGGTTCAGGTAAAAAAGGTCTGGAATGATTTTCAACTTGAGGATATTTATAGCTTACACCGATCAGCAATTCATCTCCATCCTCAGGGCTGTACTCAAAATCAAATTCAGCATTAGTATTCAGTACGTCCACAACAAATTCGGCAGTAAGCTCTTGATCAAGTCTTTTAGAAGGTCTAATAATCTGCCCCATAATCTTACGTGTTTCTTCAAATGTTAATTCCCGAACTGTTTTTTCCAATTTCCAATGATAAATCCGTTTATTATACTCTTCCTTATTGTCAAATATTTTAAACGATTCCATTTTTAAATTTAGAGTACTTTTCAATTCCTGTTCTTTACAAGTACAAAAAGTTATATTTTTTTTATTTTCACACATAGTATTGGATTTTGCTATATAAAATCTAAATTAATGCTTTCTTTCTGTCAAAACAAAAAACCTCGCAAGAAAACTTACGAGGTTTTAAAAATATTTTAAATCCTAAACTACATCGTTTCCATCTTAAAGCTCATACTCTCAATAACTTTCAAGATTGCTTCAACCGTATCCATTGATGTTAAACAAGGAACACCGTTTTCAACGCTCATTCTTCTGATCTGGAAGCCGTCTCTTTCAGACTGTTTACCTTTCGTCATCGTGTTGACAACATACTGAACTTTTCCTTTTTGAATCAAGTCTATTAAGTTCACACTTTCTTCTCCTATTTTGTAGCCTATTTTACAAGGAATACCTTTTTCTTCAAAGAATTTTGCCGTTCCTTCAGTTGCCCAGATTCTGAAACCAACTTCATGGAATCTTGATGCCAAATCTGCAGCTTCCTGCTTGTGCTTATCAGCTACCGTGAACAAGATTGAACCGTGCATTGGAACTTTTCTTCCTGCTGCAACCAATCCTTTGTAAAGTGCTTTTTCCAAAGTCGTGTCTTTCCCCATCACTTCTCCTGTAGACTTCATTTCTGGTCCTAAAGAGATATCAACCTTAGTTAATTTTGAGAATGAGAAAACAGGAACTTTTACGAAAACACCTTCTTTATTCGGAACCAATCCGTTTTTGTAACCTAAATCTTTAAGTTTCTGACCTAGAATTGCTTTTGTAGCCAAGTTTGCCATCGGAACATCGGTAATTTTCGATAAGAAAGGAACTGTTCTTGATGAACGTGGGTTTACTTCAATCACATATACATTTCCTTCAAAAAGAACGTACTGAATATTCATTAAACCAATCACATTCAATCCTTTAGCTAATCTTTCTGTGTAGTCAACCAAAGTATCGATTTCTGCCTGAGAAACATTCTGTGGCGGATACACGGCAATTGAGTCACCGGAGTGAACCCCTGCTCTTTCGATGTGTTCCATAATTCCAGGAATGATTACCGTTTCGCCGTCGCAAATCGCATCGACTTCTACTTCTCTTCCCGTTATGTAACGGTCAACCAAAACCGGCTGATCCGGACTTGCGTCTACCGCAAATTCCATGTAGTGAGCCAATTCTGCTTCATTGTACACAATTTCCATGGCTCTACCTCCTAAAACATAGCTTGGACGAACCAAAACCGGATAACCAATCTCGTTGGCAATCACAATCGCTTCTTCTTTTGAAGTCGAAGTTTTTCCTAAAGGCTGAGGAATTCCCATTTCCTGAAGGGCTTTTTCAAACTTATTTCTGTTTTCTGCTCTGTCAAGATCTTCCAATGAAGTTCCTAAAATCTTAACTCCGTAAGCTGCTAGTTTATCTGCTAAATTGATCGCTGTTTGTCCACCGAATTGTACAACAACACCTTTTGGTTTTTCAAGGTCGATGATGCTCATCACATCTTCTTCCGTCAAAGGCTCGAAGTATAATTTATCTGAGATTGAGAAGTCTGTAGAAACAGTTTCAGGATTATTGTTGATGATAATCGCTTCGTAACCCATTTCTTTGATTGCCCAAACCGAGTGAACGGTTGCGTAGTCAAACTCAACTCCCTGCCCGATTCTGATCGGACCAGAACCAAGAACGATGATTTTTTCTTTATCGGTTACTACAGATTCGTTTTCTTCTTCGTACGTACCGTAGAAATAGGGAGTTTCGCTTTCAAACTCAGCAGCACAAGTGTCTACCATTTTGTAAACCGGAATAATTCCGTTTTCTTTTCTGAAATTGTAAACTTCTCTTTGAGTAGATTCCCATAAGTGAGCGATATTCTGATCTGAGAAACCTAATTTTTTAGACTGAATTAAAATTTCTTTATCGAATCTATTAGCTGCAATTGTCTTTTCGAAATCAACTAATTTCTTTAATTTCCAGATGAAGAATTTGTCTATTTTACTCCATTCTACGATTTGTTCCCAGTCGTAACCTCTTCTTAAAGCATCACAGATGATAAACAATCTTTCGTCGTCACAAACCTTGATTCTTCTTTCGATATCTTCGTCGGTTAAAGCTGCAGCTTGTTTTGTTTTTAAACCTAAATGTCTCAAGCCTGTTTCCAACGAACGAACTGCCTTCTGTAAAGACTCCTCGAAGTTTCTTCCGATTGCCATTACTTCACCAGTCGCTTTCATCTGAGTCGACAATCTTCTGTCAGCTGTTTCAAATTTATCGAAAGGGAATCTTGGGAATTTAGTTACCACATAATCCAAAGCCGGCTCGAAACATGCGTAAGTTTTTCCTGTAACCGGATTCATGATTTCATCCAAAGTTAATCCTACAGCTATTTTAGCAGCAATCTTTGCAATCGGATAACCTGTTGCCTTACTTGCCAAAGCAGATGAACGGGAAACTCTTGGGTTCACCTCGATGATGTAATATTCGAATGAATGTGGGTCTAAAGCCAGCTGTACGTTACATCCTCCCTCAATTCCTAAAGCTCTGATGATTTTCAGTGAAGCGTTTCTCAACATCTGATATTCTCTATCAGAAAGCGTCTGAGAAGGCGCTACAACGATTGAATCTCCGGTATGAACCCCCACCGGATCTATATTTTCCATGTTACAAACCACAATTGCGTTGTCGTTTGCATCACGCATTACTTCGTATTCAATTTCTTTGAAACCTGCGATCGATCTTTCGATCAGACATTGCGTTACCGGGCTGTATTTCAGACCTAATTCTGCAATTTCTTTTAATTCGGCTTCGTTGGCAGCGATTCCACCACCTGTTCCTCCCATTGTGAAGGCAGGACGAACGATTACCGGATAACCGATTTCTTCAGCAAAGCTCAATGCTCCTTCTACCGTTGTTACGATATCTGATTCAGGAACGGGTTCATTCAATTCTCTCATCAATTCACGGAACAAATCTCTGTCTTCCGCTCTGTTGATGGCTGAAAGTGTAGTTCCTAAAACTTCCACTTTACATTCTTCAAGAATTCCTGATTTCTCAAGTTCAACCGCCATGTTCAAACCTGTTTGTCCACCAAGCGTTGGTAAAAGTGCATCCGGACGCTCTTTTCTGATGATGTGACTTACAAACTGAAGTGAAATAGGCTCGATGTAAACCTTGTCTGCGATTTCTACATCCGTCATAATCGTTGCAGGGTTTGAGTTGATCAAAATCACCTTGTAGCCTTCCTCTCTTAGAGAAAGGCAAGCCTGCGTTCCTGCGTAGTCAAATTCCGCTGCCTGACCGATGATGATGGGTCCGGAACCGATTACTAAAATTGTTTTTATGTCGTTTCTTTTCATTTTTAAATTTTCCTTTTTTAATGTTGAACCCCTTCAGGGTTCGGTGATGATTGTGTTCATCTTTGTCCACGGATTTCATCCGTGGCTATTTTTGTTGAACCATTTCATGGTTCTGATTATAATTCTATTTTACTATGGTCATTAATTTTGAAAAAGCTCAGCATTAATAATTTTTCCATTTAATTTCTTCAAAAATCACATTCTTTTTTTGTTTGCTTTTGACAGCCACAAAGTGGCTGAACATGACTAGCCATAGGTGAAACCTATGGACTGAACATTGCCATCACAATTTAACAACCCATGAAATGGGTTGAACTACGCCCACAAATATTTTCCATCAAATTCAATCCCATTAGCTCGCAACAAATTTTTATATTCATCCTCAAAAGACTCATGTTTGTGATGTTCTTTTTGATTTTTAATATAATTAATGACTGCGTCTTTATCTTTTTCAGAGTATGTAAACACACCATAACCACTCTGCCATTCTTCAAAATCGGGAAATAATCCACTTTGTTTAATCCACTGATTGCTTGCAATTTTAATATCTTTAACAAAATTACTCAGTGAAACTGAAGGATGTAAATCTATAAACAAATGAATATGATCTGGCATTCCATTAATCCTATAAAGTTTGCAATTTTTATTCTTGACAATTCCCCAAATATATTTATATAATTGATCTTCATGCTCAATACTCAACACTGGTTTTCTATGTTTTGTACTAAAAACAATCTGATAATATATTTGACGGAATGTTGACATTTCTATTTAATTTTAAAATCCTCCATCAACGTGATGAAATCATCAAATAAATAATTCGCGTCTTCAGGTCCTGGGCTCGCTTCAGGGTGATACTGAACTGAGAAGCAAGGATGAATCTTGTGTTTCAAACCTTCATTTGTCCTGTCATTCAATGCGATATGAGTTTCTATTAAATCTGTTCCTTTAAGACTCTCCTGATCAACTGCATAACCATGATTCTGAGAAGTGATCGCCACTTTATTCTTTTCTAAATCTAAAACAGGGTGATTTCCTCCTCTGTGACCGAATTTTAATTTAAAAGTTTTTGCGCCGCAAGCCAGTCCAATCAACTGATGACCAAGGCAAATCCCGAAAATTGGAACTTTTCCTAATAACCCGCGGATCATGTCCAAAGCGTGTTGATTGTCTTCAGGATCTCCAGGACCGTTGGACAACATAATTCCGTCCGGATCCATAAGCAAAATTTCTTCTGCTGTTGTATCCTGTGATACAACAATAATATCACAATTTCTTTGAGATAACTCTCTGATAATTCCTAATTTAGAACCAAAATCAACAAGTACTACTTTAAATCCTCTTCCCGGATTGGCATAAGATGTTTTTGTAGAAACCTGCTCCACCTGATTGGTTGGAAATGTAGTTGATTTTAATTCTTCAACTGTTGTATTTTCGTCTGCATCTACATTCACGATTTTTCCTTTGACCACACCTGAATTACGAAGAATTCTTGTTAGTCTTCTGGTATCGATACCTGAAATTCCTGATAGATTTTTCTTTTTAAACAGTTCCTGTAAAGTAATCTGTGTTCTGAAATTGGAAGGTAAATCGCAAATTTCCTTTACAATAAGACCTTTGATTGCAGGCTCGATGCTTTCGTAGTCATCACGGTTTATCCCGTAATTTCCGATCAGCGGATACGTCATGCAAACAATCTGACCGCAATATGATGGGTCAGAAATCAATTCCTGATATCCCGTCATTCCGGTATTGAAAACCACCTCTCCTGCTGTTTCCAATTCTGCTCCGAAACCTTCTCCATGAAATACTTCACCGGACTCCAGTATTAATTTTTTCTTCATTTTAACTTTTTATCTTTATTTCTATTTTTACTTTTTTACTTTCTTTAACCACCCCGTCAAAAATTCTTTGAATTTTCGCCACCCCTCCAAGGGAGGGGAATTTTGTGAGTGCTTATTTATTTAAACCTCGCTAATTGAAATGTTAATCAATTAACTTGGCTCTTTTACTTTTACCTTTTTACTTAAAAGTGAACCCTTTTTCTTCCAAAGCATTTTTCAGAATCGCCATTCTTGCGAAAACTCCGTTCTGCATTTGTTTGAAAATTCTTGAGCGTTCACATTCCACCAAATCGGTATCGATTTCTACGCCTCTGTTAATTGGTGCAGGATGCATAATGATGGCTTCTTTTTTCATGGTTTTTTCTCTGTATTTCGTCAAACCATATTTCTTATGATATTCCGATGCTGAGAAACTCATTTTTGAATCGTGTCTTTCGTGCTGAATTCTCAATAGCATCAAAACATCTACATCGTGAATCATTTCATCTACAGAAAGATACGTACCGTTAATTAAAGCTCCTTCGTCAAACCATTGTTCAGGTCCTGAGAAGTAAACTTTAGCACCTAATCTTCTTAAAGCTTCTGCATTTGAGTTGGCAACACGGCTGTGTTTTACATCTCCAACGATCCCAATTTTTAAACCTTCAAATGTTCCGAATTCCTGATAGATCGTAAGCAAATCGAGCATACATTGTGAAGGGTGATTTCCTGTTCCGTCGCCTCCGTTGATCACCGGAATGGTAATGTTTTTCAAATCATCAAAATAACGGTCTTTTTTATCTCTGATCACAACAAGATTTACACCGATGCTTTCAATCGTCTTTACGGTATCATATAAACTTTCACCTTTATTGACAGAACTGTTGGATGCATCGAAAGGAACGACCTGCAAACCCAATTTTCTTTCGGCAACATCGAAGCTTGTTTTGGTTCTTGTGCTGTCTTCAAAAAACAGATTTGAGCAGAAAACCTCGCCTTCAATTTTGGCAGTTTTTCCGTTAGCAAAAGCTAAAGCTTCCGTCAGTATCTTGTTGATTTTCTCTGTACTTAGTTCGGTAATCGTAAACATATTATCTTAATTTTTGAACATAAAAAAAGCGAAGAAAATATCTTCGCTTAAAATAAATAAATATCGTAAAGGGCGTCTACGCCCGGTAATTCTAATGATATAAATACTGTGTTATTCATTAGGTGCAAAGATATAACATTTGGGCAACATGACAAAGCGAAACTTTAAAAAAATTAAAAAACTTCAATCGCTGGTTATTCTCATTTATTCTTAATATTTTTGTTAGAATTCAAATACAGTTTATGGACGCAAAAGACAGGATGATTCTCAGCATAATTCAGGAAGATTCTACTTTCTCGGTAAAAGAAATTTCAGAGAAAATAGGTTTAACCTTTACTCCAACCTATGAGCGTATCAAACAGTTGGAGAAACAGGGAATTATTGAGAAATATGTCGGTCTTCTAAACCGTGAAAAACTGGGTTTAAATATTGTCGTTTACTGCAACGTCCGTCTCAAAGAGCAATCTAAAAAAGTTCTGGAAACGTTCGAAAAAAACATCATGCAACATGATGAAGTTCAGGAAATCATTAGTCTTTCCGGTGAATATGATTATATGCTGAAAATTATTGCAAAAGATATTAATTCTTATAATGATTTTACGGTTAATGTGATTTCAAATATTCCCAGTATTGGGCAATATCACAGTTCTATCGTGCTTCATGAGGTGAAAAAGTCGACTAAGTTTAAGATTGATTTGGGATAGTTTTTCGTTTAAATCAAAACATTTAGCTTAATGATTTTAAAGATGCTTCGACTACGCTCAGCATGACACTGCTACAAATAAATCGCTAATAAAAACAGATAGTATTAGAGATGTCATGCTGAGCTCCGTCGAAGCATCTAAGAAAGTTTTAAATTTAAAATATCAACCCAACAACTTTTTTTTCAATTTACTAAACTGATATTCAATTCTATCCAAACAAAGATTCCCAATACTTCCTTCATGAGTATGGTTTAGATTTCCTATTTCAAAATCAAACTCATTATTTTCAATCTCCTGCCCCACTTTTACATACGCATCACGGAATGAGCTTCCGTTTTTCACTTCTTCATTGATCTTCTCTACACTGAAAAGATATTTGTACTTTTCATCTTCCAAAATTCCATCCTTCACCTGAATATTCGACAATGTATAGCTTAAAATTTCAAGACATTCTCTCAAGGAATCGATTGCTGGAAAAAGAATTTCTTTCGTCAACTGCATATCTCGGTGATAGCCTGAAGGAAGGTTATTAGTCAACAAAATAAACTCATTCGGCAACGATTGAATTCTGTTGCATCGTGCACGAACCAACTCAAAAATATCCGGATTTTTCTTGTGAGGCATAATGCTGCTTCCCGTTGTAAATTCTTTTGGAAAGCTTATAAAATCAAAGTTCTGGCTTAAATACAGACAAACATCATAGGCGAATTTCCCCAGCGTTCCTGCCAAAGTTGCCATTGCCATCGACAACATTTTCTCTGATTTTCCTCGTGTCATTTGAGCATACACCGAGTTATAATTCATCGATTGAAAACCTAAATTATAGGTCGTACTCTCACGGTCAATCGGGAAAGACGAACCGTAACCTGCCGCAGAACCTAGTGGATTTTTATTAATGATATTTTTTACTGAAAACAACATTTCAATATCATCTAACAATGCTTCAGCATAAGCTCCAAACCATAATCCAAAAGATGAAGGCATAGCAATTTGCAAATGCGTATATCCAGGAAGAAGCACATTTTTATGCTGATCTGCCAATTTGATTAATATTTGAAAAAATTCATCTGTCAAAGTTGTAATCTCACGGATTTCGTCCAGTAAATACAGTTTAATATCCAACAAAACCTGATCATTTCTTGAACGAGCGGTGTGAATTTTCTTTCCTGTATCGCCTAATTTTTCAATTAAGATAGACTCAACTTGCGAATGAATATCTTCCGCATTTTTATCGATTTCAAAAGTTCCGTTTTCAATATCTTTCAAAATTCCCTCCAAAACAGACAACATCTGCTTTGATTCTTCATTGGAAATAATTCCAACTTCTGCCAACATTTTACAGTGCGCCATCGAGCCTTTGACATCGTATTTTGCTAGACGCTCATCAAAGTCAAGATCTTTCCCGACTGTAAATTTGTTGACTAATATATTGGTGGCATTATCGTCTTTTTGCCATATTTTTTTCATAAAATTCTTTTTTTATTTTAAAAATTTCTTTTGTCTTGAAATCGAAGATTCGACGAAGTCAAACAAAAGAAACAAAAATTCAAGACTTGGAAACTCCGGCTAAAATTTTAGATTATCTCCTAAAATTTCCAAAACTCGGGCGGGAAGTATTATTTGAAATAATTAGATTATTTTTTGCCGCCACTCAGACAGTGGAAATTTTTTAACGGAAATAATATAAAATTTCTTAACGCCTCCGTTTCCTAAGTCATTATTCGCAGACTTCATAGACTTCCATCATCCGCCATCCAGCTTCCAGCCAATAAAACCTTCTCCAAAATTTTGATGTAAATCTCAATTCCTTCCGCAATTTCTTCAATGAAAATAAATTCATCTGCGGTGTGAGAGCGTGTGCTATCTCCGGGACCGAGCTTTACAGATGTACATGGAATAATCGCCTGATCGGACGATGTGGGCGAACCGTAAGTTGTCCTGCCGATTTCCAGACCTGCCTGTACAAATGGATGATCCATTTCAATTTTTGAAGAATTTAGCCTGAAAGACCTCGCTGTTAACCTTGATTTCATCTGCGACTGGATGATTTCAAACGCTTCTTCATTAGAATATTCATCCGTAACTCTCACATCTAAAGTAAAGGTACAAGATTCCGGAACTACATTATGCTGAACTCCCGCATGAATTCCCGACAAAGTCACTTTAACTTCACCCAAATAATCTGAAACCTTTGGAAATTTAAAGCTTAAAATTTGCTGCAAATCTTCCATACATTTTACAATCGAATTATCATCATTCGGATGAGCGGCGTGAGAAGGAGTGCCTTTCATTTCACCATCAATAACCAATAATCCTTTTTCCGCAATTGCCAGATTCATCTGCGTTGGTTCTCCTACAATGGCAAGCGCGATATTTGGTAGCTGAGGAAATAAAGCTTCAATTCCGTCAAATCCTGAAATCTCCTCCTCAGCCGTCAAAGCAATCACTAAATTATATTTTAAATCTTCTTTATCATAAAAATGTAAAAAAACCTGAGCCATCGAAACCAGAGAAGCTCCAGCATCATTACTTCCCAATCCGAACAGTTTTCCATTCTCTTCAATCGCTAAAAAAGGATCTAAAGTGTAAGCTTTATTTGGCTTTACGGTGTCGTGATGCGTATTCAACAAAATCGACGGTTTGAAAACATCAAAATTTTTGTTCACCGCCCAGATGTTATTTTTAAAACGTTTTGTAGGAATTTGCTGTTTTTTGAAAAAATTTTCAATTTCCACAGATGTATTAAATTCATCTTTGCTGAATGACGGAATTTCAATCAGTTTTTTCAGCAAATCCACTGCGTTATTCAGTAATTCTTCTTTACTATAAACAGATTTCAGTTCCTGCATGATGGTTTTCTATGTGGTTTTTCAGTTCGGTTTCTTTAATTAAGAATACCTTATTTACATTATTTTTTACTGCTCCAAGAGCGTTTTCCAACTTGGGTAAAATTCCTTTATGAAGTTTCCCTTCCTCTTTTAAGGTTGAAAACTCTTCTTCAGAAATATTTTTTATCACAGATTCAGAATTATTTACATCTTCCAAAACCCCTTCTTTATCGAAACAATATAATAATTCAACATTATATTTTATTGATAAGGCCTGAGCAATCACCGAAGCAATCGTATCTGCATTGGTATTGAAAAGATTTCCTTTTTTGTCATGTGTGATTGCCGAAAATACGGGAACAAGTTTAAGTTTAATTAATTTTGAGATTAATTTCCTGTTCACGCTTTTCTTCTCAATATCTCCCACAAATCCAAAATCTATTTCTGCATGTTCTCTTTTTTTGGCTTTAATTAGATTGGCATCAGCGCCAGAAAACCCTATTGCTTTGCATTTTTTCTGCTGAAGTTTTGCCACAATGTTTTTATTGATACCTCCCGCATACACCATCGCTACAATATCCAAGGTATCTTTATCTGTGATTCTTCGTCCGTTAATCATTTTTTGTTCAACGCCCAGTTTATAAGCTAAGGTGGTTGCTAATTTTCCGCCGCCATGAACCAGAATTTTCTTTTCCTGAATATCAGAAAACTGCTCCAGAAATCCATCCAATAATTCCTCATCATCGATTAATGCGCCGCCAATCTTTATGATGTATAATTTTTCTTTCATTGCAAACCTTTTTTGAGAACCTTGTAAAGACTTAAAACCTTGACAAGGTTTGCGATTGTAAACCTAACGGGTTTTAAAAACCCGTTAGGTTTGATTTTATTGTAAATTAAACTCATGAAACCTCATAGGTTTTAAAAACCTATGAGGTTTAGTTATTATTAAGAATTCAATTCATCCAAAATTTCAGAGAAAACTGCCTGAGCAGAGAAAATTCGGTTCTTTGCCTGTTGGTAAATAATAGAATTTTCGCCATCCATTACCTCGTCACTCAATTCTACATTTCGACGAACCGGAAGACAGTGCATTACTTTTGCGTGGTTGGTATTTTCAAGTTTTTCATTCGTCAGCATCCAGTTTTCTTTCACTTCAGGCATTGCTGCATAATCATCAAAAGACGACCAGTTTTTTACATAAATAAAATCTGCATCTTTCAACGCTTCATCCTGATTATGGATTACTTTCACATCTTTTGTAAAATTTTCATCCAAATCATAACCTTCCGGATTCGCAATCACCAATTCAACATCCATTTCCTGCATCCATTCTGCGAAAGAATTTCCTACCGCATGAGCAATCGGTTTGATGTGAGGTGCCCAAGTCAGCACCACTTTCGGCTTATGTTCTTTTTTCCAGTTTTCAGTAATCGTGATACAATCTGCCAAACTTTGCAAAGGGTGACGTGTAGCCGACTCCAATGAAATAATGGGAACTTTTGCATGTTGCTCGAACTGGCTTAAAATACTTTCATTCACATCATCTTCCTTGCTTTTCATTCCTGCAAAACAACGCACTGCGATGATGTCACAATATTGATTTAAGACTTCAATGGCATCTTTGATATGTTCAACAGTATCACCGTTCATTACGGCTCCGTCTGCGAATTCCAGATTCCATGCTTCCTGAGCTGCATTTAAAGTTAAAACATTTAAACCTAAATTTTGCGCTGCAATCTGACTGCTCAAACGAGTTCTCAAACTTGAATTTAAAAACACAAGTCCGATTGTTTTTCCTTTTCCTTTTTCGGTTTCAGAAAGAGGATTTTCTTTAATTTGTAACGTTTTTTTTATAATTTCCTGTAAGTTTTCAACATCGCTTACAGAGGTGAATTTTTTCATTTGAAAATTTTTATTTTTTCAATGGACAAATGGAATATCCATTTCATTTTGAATTGATTTTAAAGATTTTTTATCTTACATATTATGTTGAGTTTTTAACGCTATGGTCGCAAAGTTTTTTTTTAATTAAACTTGAAAACATTTTCGTTCGCATGGGCGTTTCACTCAGCAATTGAAAATTGTGTTTATCATTCTGAACGAAACAAAGTGTAGTGAAGAATCTCTTTTTTATCATATTAATAGATTCTTCCTTCGTCAGAATGACAGACCGCAGAATTTTCACATTCTAAATATTCTCCAATACTTCTTTCAAGGCATTAATAAAAATATCTGTTTCTTCTTTTTTAATGTTAAGCGCCGGAAGAATCCTCAATACAGCCTTATCATTGGAGTTTCCTGTGAAAATATGGTGATTGTACAACAGGTTATTCCTCACTTCCGAGCAATCCCTGTCGAGTTCAATCCCAATCATCAAACCTTTCCTTCGGATGGTTTTAATATGTGGAAAATCTTTAATTTCGTTTTCAATATAAGCGCCCATTTCCTGAGTATTTTCGATAAGATTTTCATCTTTGATAACGTCTAACACAGCGATCGCAGCTACACAAGCTAAGTGATTTCCGCCAAAAGTTGTCCCTAGCAAACCATTGCTTGCATGAAATTTTGGATGGATCAATACTCCTCCGATTGGAAAGCCGTTTCCCATTCCTTTGGCCGTTGTGATGATATCAGCTTCAATTCCAAATTCCTGATGAGCAAAGAAATATCCGCTTCTTCCGTATCCTGACTGAACTTCATCCAAAATCAAAACAGCATTGTATTTTTTGCATAATTCTTTGATTTTGCTTAGAAATTCAACTGTTGGAATCATAATTCCGCCAACTCCCTGAATTCCTTCAATGATTACCGATGAAATTTCACTTCCTTGTTTTTCAAAAACCGTTTCAAGCTGTTCGATATTATTCCATTCAGATTTGATGAATCTTTCGTCATAATTTACCGGAGCTACAATTTTCGGGTTATCCGTCACGGAAACTGCCGCCGAAGTTCTGCCGTGAAACGAACCTGAAAAATACAATACTTTGCTTTTCCCGTTGTGAAAAGAGGCCAGTTTTAAAGCATTTTCATTTGCTTCAGCTCCTGAATTACACAAAAATAAATTGTAATCTTCCAAGCCTGACAGTTTTCCTAATTTTTCAGCCAATTCAGTTTGCAATTCATTCTGAACAGAGTTTGAATAGAAAGATATTTTATCTAACTGGTTTTTTAATTGAGTTTGATAATGCGGATGGTTATGACCGATAGAAATTACCGCGTGACCTCCGTAAAAATCAAGATATTTTTCTCCTTTATCGTCCCAAAGAAATGATCCCTGAGCTTTTACCGGATTTATATTGAATAATGGATATACGTTGAATAAATTCATGTCTATTTATAAATGATAATTGATTTTAGATGAATGATCTACAAATTCTTTTTTAATTTTTCTTTTGTCTTGAAACAAAAGAAACAAAAATTCAAGACTGGAAAATTCTGCTAAAAATTAAAATTTAATCCTAAAACCCCAAAAACTCACACGAATTGGATACTTGTTTTTTGATTGAGAATTTGTCTCGTGCTCAAACAGTGGGAATTTTTTAACGGATTAAATTTCAATTTTCTTAACGCTTCATTTTCCTAAGTCGGATTATTGTCCGTTTTAAAATGCAATAGGTTTTAAGTTCAATCCTAAATTCTCTTCCCACCCCATTGCAATATTCATGTTTTGAACTGCCTGCCCAGAAGCTCCTTTCAACAAATTGTCAATCGCTGAGTGAATAACTGCAACATTTCCACTCTTTTCTATATGAATCACACAGCGATTGGTATTGACAACCTGCTTTAAATCAATTGCTTTCTCACTTACCTTTACAAAAGGTTCATCTGCATAAAAATCCTTAAACAATTGATGAATATCTGAAAGTTCTAAATCTGTTTTCACCGTGGAACTCGTAAAAATTCCTCTCGCAAAATCTCCTCTCCATGGAACAAAATTCAGACTAATTTCATTCGTATTAAAAGAAACTAACTGCCGTAAAATCTCATCTACATGCTGATGTGTCAAAGTTTTATATGCCGAAATATTATCGTTTCTCCAGGTAAAATGCGTCGTTGGCTGCAAAGACTGACCGGCACCTGTTGAACCTGTAATTCCAGTTGTGTAAACCTCATTCAACAATCCTTTTTGAGCTAATGGAAGTAAAGCCAATTGAATTGCAGTCGCAAAACATCCCGGATTTGCAATACTTTTTGATCCTAAAAGTTGTTTTTTGTTGATTTCAGGCAAACCGTAGATAAAATTTCTGTTTCCTAAATTACCCTCTAAACGAAAATCATTTCCTAAATCGATCACTAACGTTTCATCTTTTACATTATTTTGAGTCAGCCAATTTTGACTTTCTTTGTGAGGAAGACATAAAAACAAAATGTCTACATCTTCAGGCTGATCCGTTAAAACCATTTCACAAACTGTCGCTAAATCCGGGTACAAATGTGAAATCTTTATTCCTGAATTTGAACGACTATATAAAAAACTCAAAGTCACATTTGGATGAAAAGCCAACAGACGAACTAATTCGCTTCCTGCGTATCCGTTGGCACCGATGATTCCTATTCTTTTTTTCATTTTTATGTTGCCACAGGTTTCACCTATGGTTATTATTGTTGAACCCTTCGGGTTCATTGGTACATTGATTTTCGATCCATAGGTTTCACCTATGGCTACTTTTATTGAACCCTTCGGGTTACATTATAATGCTGAATTAATCTGATGATATATATTTAAAGAATTGCTTACGATTTTCGTGTACCCTTTCACATCTTCCCCTGTCCACGCTCTATTTGCTTCACCATAGCTTCCGAATTTTTCGGACATTAGATCATGCTTAGATTCAATTCCGTTTAAAATAAATCTATATGGATGAAGGGTCACAAACACTTTTCCACTTACCGTTTTTTGAGAATCTACCAAGAAAGACTCAATATTTCTCATCACAGGATCTAAGAAAAGCGCCTCGTGAAGCCAGTTTCCATACCAATCTGACAATTGAGATTTCATCATCTGCTGATATTTTGAGAGCGTATGTTTTTCCAGTAAATGATGCGATTTGATGATGACAGAAGCTGCTGCCGCTTCAAAACCTACTCTCCCTTTAATCCCAACAATTGTATCTCCAACATGAATATCACGACCGATTCCATAAGCAGAAGCCAATTCTTCAATTTTTTGAATGGCGTAAACCGAGTGTTCAAAATTTTCACCGTTTACCGCTACAACTTCACCATTTTTGAATTCAATTTCCAGTTCTGAAGGCTTAGTTTCTTTAATCTGAGATGGAAAAGCTTCTTCAGGAAGATAATTTCTTGAAGTCAAGGTTTCTTTTCCACCAACTGAAGTTCCCCAAAGTCCTTTATTGACTGAATATTGTGCTTTTTGGAATTCCATTTCGTAACCATGGCCTTTCAAAAATTCAATTTCCTCTTCACGGGATAAAGATAGATCACGAATTGGCGTAATAATTTCTACATTCGGGCACATGACCTTAAAAATTAAATCGAAACGAACTTGATCATTTCCAGCACCCGTACTTCCGTGAGCGATCGCATCAGCCCCGATTTCAATCGCAAATTTTCCAATTTCCTGCGCCTGAATTGTACGTTCAGCACTTACCGACAATGGATATGTATTGTTTTTCAAAACATTCCCAAAGATCAAATACTTCACACAAGAATCGTAATAATCTTCCTGAGCATCAACGCACCTGTATTCTTTCACCCCAAGATTAAAGGCTTTTTTCTCCAATTCTTTTTCCTCTTCTTTAGAAAAACCTCCGGTATTTACAGTGACTGCATATACCTCATATCCAAGTGTTTCACTCAAATATTTGGCACAGTAAGAGGTATCTAAACCTCCGCTAAATGCTAAGATTACTTTCTTGCTCATTTTTATATTGATTTTCGGGTTGATTATTTACAACTCCATTTACTTTATTATTTTCAGGAACGAAAAGCATTGCCGTGCAAAGGCAGTTTTTACGTTCTTTTTTCATTAAAATTTCATAGTTGACGCAGCTTTTGCAGTCGTTCCAGAATTCTTCGTCCTGTGTTAATTCAGAATAAATAACAGGCTTATACCCTAAATCACTATTGATTTTCATGACAGCCAAACCTGTCGTCAATCCGAAAATTTTCGCAGTCGGATATTTATCTCTGGAAAGTTGGAAAACTTTATCTTTTATTAAAGTTGCAGCTCCTCTTTCCCTGAATTTTGGGGAAACAATTAATCCTGAGTTGGCCACAAACTGACCATGTGACCAGGTTTCTATATAACAAAACCCCACCCACTCACCGTTTTCAGTAGCAACTACAGCATTGCCTTCTGAAATCTTTTTACTTAAATATTCTATAGAACGTTTAGCGATTCCCGTTCCTCGTCGCTGTGCAGAATCATACATTTCCTGCTGTATTTCACTCACATACATTAAATGTTCGCATGAGGAAATTTCTATTTCCATTTATTTATCTGAATTTTTTGGCAAATTTAAAACATATTATCTTTAAAAACCAAATTAAAAAGATAATTTTATTGTTTAATTAATATTAACAGGTATAATTATCTTATTGTTAAAATTTAATATTGCTAAATTATTATATATTTGCTAAAATACTATATATGGAAAATATTTGCCCGAAATGTAAGAGTGAAAAAGTCGTAAAAAGCGGAATCATTAATGAGAAACAAAGATTCCATTGTAAAGACTGTAATTATTATTTTACCGTTAAAAAATTAGGTAAAAAGATTGATGATTATTATGTTACAAAAGCACTTCAGTTATATCTTGAAGGATTAAGTTTCCGTGAAATAGAAAGGATTATCGGGGTTTCTCACGTTACTGTAAGTTCGTGGATTAAGAAATATAATATTACAAGACCACCCCATTCTGATTTCCATCCTGTTTATAAAGTTTTAAAGCAAAACGAACTAATCGATTATATTTCGAAAGAAGAAAACATTAAAGATTCTGGATTAATTATCACACAGTTTGCAGACAAGTATATGTTGATTAAATGGGAAAGATTTAAAAAATAAGTTTTATAGTTTTGAGTTATTAATTATACGTTTTGAGTTTTAAAAGTAGAATTAATTTCAATTTAAAAAACTGTAAATCAAACCATTAAATACCATTTAAATTAAAATAATTGCTTACAATTAATGACTTTTCAAACTCATAATTCATCACTTTAAACTATTAACTATACTCTTACCTTTAATATATATTAAATTTTCACAACTAAATTATTAATTCCAATTTGGCTTTCACAAAATAACAGCCAAAAAATTAATAATTTATGAAGAAAATATTAAGTTTTATTGGATTAGCTTTAATAAGCAGTTCTGTCTACAGTCAGGGTTCTCCTGATTATGGAAATGGTTTAAAAATAAATTTAAATCCTGAAGGAGATAAATACGTCAGATTTATTCTCTGGGATCAGTTCTGGATCAGGAACACAAAAATGAACCCCGGAAGTATGGTTGGCGGCGAACCAACCGACAATACCTGGAACTTAGGAAACCGACGAGCACGTATTTTAGCCTACGCACAAATCACGAAGCGTTATATGATTGTCACCCACATCGGAATCAACAATCAGACTTTCATTAATGGTGGCGCAACAGGAACTACAGGAACTGGAGGTTACGGAAACGGTAAAAAACCTCAGCTTTTTTTTCATGATGCCTGGAATGAATATGCCGTTGTAATGCCGGGAGATGCAGGAAAATTCAGCTTAACATTAGGAGGCGGACTTCATTATTACATGGGACTTTCCCGTATGACGATGGCTTCGACACTGAACTTTCTGACTTTAGATTCACCGATTTTCAGCTGGCCGTTGATTGATAATTCTGATCAGTTTGCAAGACAAATGGGAGTTTTTGCAAAAGGTAAGTACGGAAAATTTGAATACCGAATGAGTTTAAACAAACCTTTCGCAACAGATTTAGCTCCAGCCAACACTTTAATTCCAGGAAATGAAGTTGCGGTTGATAACAACGGAAATCCGAACTGGTCAAAAGCAGGTTATTTTGAATATCAATTCTTAGATACAGAGTCTAATCTTCTTCCTTTCAAAGTGGGTTCTTATCTGGGAACCAAAAAAGTCTTCAACCTCGGTGCAGGTTTTTATCATCAGGCAGAAGGAACAAGAACATCACTTAATTCCAACATCGAAAAACACGACATTACCCTACTTTCGGTAGATGCTTTTGCCGATATTCCTTTGGGCGAAGCTAAAAATAAAATGGCTGTATCGGCTTATGCAGGTTATTTCAACTATAATTTTGGTCCAAATTACATCAGAAATTTAGGAACTATGAACATCGCAGCCAATGACCCTAATTTTGTCGGACAGAGAGCTTTAGCTGGCCCCGGAAACCTTCAGCCAATGATTGGAACCGGTAATGTCGTTTATGCTCAGGCTGGTTTATTACTACCAAGTCAGGCAGAAAAACCAAAAGTCAGAATTCAGCCTTTTGCGGCTTATACTTACAAAGATTTTGAAGCGTTTGATAAGCCATCTTCACAGTTTGATGTGGGAGCCAACTGGTTTCTGGATGGTCATCATGCAAAAATTACAACACAATATTCTACAAGACCTGTTTATACAAGTCCGACAGAAAACCCGAAATCTAAAGGGGAATTTATTGTACAACTCCAAATTTATTTATAAAAACTAATCCTATAAAATTTTAATCACTAACAAAAAAAATCTACTAATATGAGCGAACAACACCACGATGTTTACGAGAATATGACAGATAAGCAGAAAAACCGCACCATCTGGAGCGTCATCACCGCATCGTCCCTCGGAACCTTGATAGAATGGTATGATTTCTATATTTTCGGAAGTCTGGCAGTCGTTTTGGCGACTAAATTCTTTCCGGCAGACAATCCTACCGCAGCATTTTTATCTACGCTCGCAACTTTTGCAGCCGGATTTGTAGTCAGACCTTTCGGAGCCTTATTTTTCGGAAGATTGGGAGACATTATCGGAAGGAAATACACTTTCTTAGTTACGTTATTGATCATGGGATTCTCAACCTTCCTGATCGGATGTATTCCGGGATATGAAACCATCGGATTTATGGCGCCGGTTTTAGTTTTAATTTTAAGACTTTTACAGGGATTAGCTTTAGGTGGAGAGTACGGCGGAGCAGCAACTTATGTCGCAGAATACTCGCAGCCACACAGAAGAGGTTACTGGACTTCCTGGATTCAGACTACCGCTACAGCAGGGCTTTTCATTTCATTGATTGTTATTTTAATTACTAAAAATACACTTTCAGCAGAAGATTTTGATTCTTGGGGATGGAGGGTTCCGTTCTGGATTTCAATCTTAATGGTTGGAGTTTCTTATTTTATCAGAAAAAACATGAAGGAATCTCCTCTTTTTGCGAAGGCTAAAAGTGAAGGGAAAACTTCAAAAAATCCTTTAAAAGAAAGTTTTGGAAATAAATTTAATTTCAAATTTGTTTTGCTTGCCTTATTCGGAGCTGCAATGGGACAAGGGGTGATCTGGTACACAGGACAGTTTTACGCAATGAGTTTTCTCCAAAAAGTGATGAATATCAATTCGATGCAGGTCGATTATCTGATGGCAACAGCATTACTGATGGGAACACCTTTCTTTGTGTTTTTCGGTTGGCTTTCAGATAAAATTGGTCGAAAAGCGATTATGATGACCGGAATGCTGGTCGCAATTTTAGCCTACAGACCGATTTACGATGCAATGTACAAAAGCGTGAATATTGAGGCAAAAACCGTGGCAGACAATGGGATTAAAGAAACAAGAGTTGCGGCAGTGCACAAAACTATTGCATCAGACAGTTTAGTTACATTCCATAAACAAACAGCTTATACAGACGGAACTTTAATTAAAAAAGACAGTATCGTTCACTGGTCAGCCGCCGGCCCAGTAATGAAAGACGGAAAAGCTGAAGAGCCAAAAGTTTCGACAGCAATTACTTTAAATGACGACACAAGATGGTATTTGGTCTTCCTTGTATTTGTTCAAGTAATTTTTGTGACGATGGTTTACGGTCCGATTGCAGCATTTTTGGTTGAAATGTTCCCAGTGAGAATCCGCTACACATCGATGTCTTTGCCATATCACATTGGTAATGGGGTTTTTGGAGGATTGCTTCCCGCAGTAGCGACTTATCTCGTAACTTCCGGAAAAGATGCAGGTCATGCGACGTGGTATCTGCAGGGACTTTGGTATCCGATTGGAGTTGCCGCCGTCTGTTTAGTCATCGGATTGATTTATCTTAAAAATAAGAACAACAATATCCACGATTAATAGGGATAATCACTTAAAAATTTATTAATTTTAAATCTACTAAAATGAACGGATTAAAAAAAATATTAGGCATTGTATGGATTTTAGCCGCCTTAATCGTTGCCTACTTCGGAATAACAGTGATGGGCATCCCTAAAATCACATCAGGCAAACAGGAAGATTTGGTATTCGGCATCATTATACTTTTTGTATTGGTTCCGATTGTCACAGGCGGATTGGCCATCTTCGGATATTATTCCTTGATTGGAGAATATTCTGACGAGAAATAAATTATAAATGACAGATGATAATTGATGAATGATTTTGTTCATCAATTATCATTTTTAAAACTAACATATTTTTATATAAATTTTTAGCATGTTTTAAATTATAATTTGTATTACTTTTATAAGTGAAACGCCTTAGTTTACCTTAAAAACTTAAAGTATTTTAATCAAAATCTTTGTTTAGTCTTGCGTTAAATTAAACGCAAGGTTAAACAAAAGGTTCAGAAAACTGAGATAGTTTTAAGAAAAACAAAGGCACTCCGTTTAACGATGAAATACAAGGATTTAAATTTCATTTAATTTATTTTAGATACATAAACAAAGATATTTTAGAGTAAATGAGCACAACACATTTAAACCAATCAATTATCATTCATCAACTATGAAAAAGCGTCACGAGCAAAAACTGATTATTCTGAGCGTAGGTTTACTGATTGCTTTCAGCATTCCCATTTCTTTGCTTTTCAACAGTGAAAGGGAGGTTTTTGGTTATCCTATGCTTCTTGTTTATTTTTTCGCAGTCTGGATGTTTTCCATCATTGTATCTTTTGTAATCGTAAAAAAATATGATGAGTAGTTTCGCATTATTTATCGTTGTCCTTATTTACCTCGCACTTTTGTTCTTAGTTGCCCATTTGGCAGAGAAGAAAAAGAGTAAAATCTGGATCAATAACCCATACATCTATGCATTGTCTCTTGCCGTGTATTGCACCGCATGGACATATTATGGAAGTATTGGCGTGGCAGCAACCAGCGGACTCAATTATTTGCCGATTTACATTGGCCCGATCATGGTGATTCCGGCTTGGATTTACATTAACACAAGAATTGTTAGAATTTCTAGAGTTAACAAAATCAGCAGTTTAGCCGATTTCATTTCACTACGATATGGAAACAGCAGAAGCTTCAGTGCCATTATTACTTTGGTTTGTCTTTTTGCAATTATTCCTTACATCGGATTGCAGATAAAAGCAATTTCCGAAACTTTCCATTTGGTTACAGAAACCAAAATTTCTCAAAATATTTTAACCGACAGCGGAACTTTTGTAGTTATTTTAATTGCTGTTTTTTCATCTTATTACGGAACAAAATACGTTGATGCCTCCGAAAAACGTTTAGGAATTATTTCCGCAATTGCTTTGGAGAGTTTTCTTAAATTATTTTTCATTATTATTTTAGGATTATTCGTCATCTATTATGCATTTGACGGATTTTCAGACTTGTATCAAAAGGCAAGCAAATTCCCGGATTTTAAAGCTAAAAACACCTTTAACGGAATTGAAGGCGCCATGAACTGGATGGTTCTCTGCATGATTTCCGGAACTGCAATTTGCATTCTACCAAGACAGTTTCACACCGCAATTGTTGAAAACAGACAGGAAAAACACATCAAAACAGCAATCTGGTTCTTCCCCTTATATCTTTTGATATTCACCATTTTCATCTTCCCGATTGCGTGGGGCGGAAGATTGATCTTCGAAGGACAAAACGTAAACCCTGAGTTCTACTCTATTCTCATTCCGCAATATTTTAATAATACCCTGATTACAGTTTTGGTTTTTTTGGGTGGTTTAAGTTCGTCAATTTCCATGATTATCATTTCAGCTATCACGCTTTCAATTATGCTTTCGAATAATTTAATTATTCCTTACGGTTTGTTAGGAAAATTTAAAGCAGAAAATGAAGTTCAAAACACCAGAAATATTACCAACATCCGTAAATTTTCGATATTCGGATTGATTATTCTGGCTTTTGCCTTTTACAAATATTTTATTTTAAGAAGTTCTCTAGATTCTGTCGGATTAATTTCATTTGTCATCATTGCACAATTGGCTCCTGCATTTTTCGGAGCGATATTTTGGAGAAGAGGAAGTTACAAAGGCGCAGTAATCGGACTTTTAGCGGGATTAATTATTTGCTATTTCGGATTAATTATTCCGCAGTATTACTTTTCTTATAATTCAGAATTAAAAGGTTTTTTAAGAGATCTATATGATACTTTTCAGTTTTTCGATATTTATTTTTTAACCAGAATTCCTGAAATTTTCTTCTGGTCGATTTTGGTAAATACCGCCCTGTTTACCATACTTTCAGTAAGCATGAAAGGAAATTATCGTGAGAGAAATTTCGCAGAATTGTACGTTGATATCGATAAGTATATTCAAAATCATGAAGACGCATTCATTTGGAGAGGAACTGCTTATGTTTCTGATATTCAAAATATTCTGGAACGTTTTTTAGGCCAAAAAAAAACCGAACAGGCCATGCGGATTTTTAATATTAAATACAATATCGATTCGCAAACCGAAACGGCAGATTCACGATTTATTAAATTTTCAGAAAACCTTTTGGCAGGACGAATCGGCACTGCTTCTGCAAAAATTCTGATCGAAGGCGTGACCAAAGAAGATAAAATTTCGTTGAAAGAAGTTCTAAATATCTTAGAAGAATCTAAAGAAAATATCACATTAAACAAGAAACTGACTGAGAAATCCGAAGAACTGAAACAGCTTTCCAACGACCTCAGTGCCGCAAATGAAAATCTCATCGTCAAAGACCGTCAGAAAGATGATTTTCTTGATTCTGTTGCGCATGAATTAAGAACTCCGATTACCGCAATTCGTTCGGCTGGAGAAATTTTAGCAGATGACGACGATATTCCTTTAGATATTAAAAGAGAATTTTTAAATAACATCATTACAGAATCTGACCGTCTCAGTGAAATCATCAACGATATTTTATATTTGGATAAACTTCAGCACGGAGAAATCGCATTAAATATTCATGAAAATAATATTATTGAAACCTATAAAAAGGCTTTAAACCCAATATTACATTTAATTCAGCAGAAATTCATTCATGTGAGCGAAGTTGATTTATTGAATCATTATCAATTTGAATATGATGAAGCTAGATTTATTCAGTTGTTTCAGAATATTTTAGGAAATGCTTTGAAATTCACTGAAGATCAAGGCATCATTCAAACTAAATTTTCAGAAAGAGATAACTTTTTAATTATAAAAATATTCAATACGGGCAAACATATTTCCGAAGAAGATTTGGAAATGATTTTTGATAAATTTTATCAGTCAAAAAACCAAAACATTTTAAAACCCACCGGAAGTGGTCTTGGATTGGCAATTTCAAAAAGAATCGTCGAAGCCCATAACGGAAACATTAAAGCAGAAAACAGCGGATTGGGCGTGACGTTTACAATAATGTTACCAATGATAAAAACAGATGACGACGGAAAACCCGAAGAATTCAATATGAGTAGCCATGGTTGAGACCTATGTTAAAAAGGAGATCGTAAACAACGAACCCGATAGGGTTCAATGTGATTAACCGTAGGTGAAACAATTGTAAAAGGTCACTATAAATGGCTAACCCGACAGGGTTCAATATTAATAGCCGTGGGTGAAACCCATGGTAGATTGAGACAACGTAAAACGAACCCGACAGGGTTCAATATTAAAAAACACAAATGGAAAAAATGGGAACGTACAGACAAATATTTTATCACATTGTTTTTGGAACAAAACACAGAGAAAAGGCCATTAATGAAAAAAATGAATCAGAACTTTACAAATACATTTGGGGTATTTTAAACAATAAAAAATGTAAATTATACAGAATTAATGGGATGCCAGACCACATTCATATTTTATGTGACTTACATCCAAATTTGAATCTCAGCAGTTTGGTAAAAGATATTAAAGTAGCATCAAACTTATGGATGAAAGAATCTGGATTATTTGATGAGTTCGAAGGATGGCAGGAAGGTTATGGAGCATTTACAATCTCGGTGAGAGAAAAGGAAACTGTTATAAATTATATTAAAAATCAAAAAGAACACCACAAGAAAGAGACGTTTGAGCATGAATTTAAAAGGTTATTGAAAGAGAATGGGATTATATTTGAAGGTGAAATTATTTAAATTAAACCCTATCGGGTTGTTTTGATGCGAATGATGATTTACATTCCATAGGTTTCACCTACGGCTATTAAAATTAAACCTTGCGGGTTATCAGATAAAACATAAAAAACAATGAAGTTGAATCATAAAGAAAATACACAATGAAAAAAATATTAATTGCAGATGACGAACACAAAATATTAATGTCCCTGGAATACAGTTTCCGGAAAATAGGTTACGAAGTTTTCATCGCAAGAGACGGAAATGAGGTTTTGGAATTTCTGAAAACGATTGTTCCTGACGTAATTTTACTCCACATCATGATGCCCAATCTTGACGGATACAGCACTTTAGAAGAAATCAAAAAGAACGACAATTTAAACAACACGAAAGTTCTTTTCCTGAGTGCTAAAAATAACCCAAAAGACATTGAAAAAGGACTGGAAATGGGAGCAGATGCGTATGTAACAAAACCATATTCGATAAAAAAACTGATTTCTCAGATTGAGGAACTGCTTAATGCTTAAACACGAATAATTAGTGTTTAAAAAATCAAACACAAAAATTATGAACGCAGACAATTTATTTAAACAAAGCATAGAAAACAAAGAGCAGTTTTGGAAAGAGCAGGCTCAGGAAATTTCGTGGTTTAAATTTCCCGATATAATTATTTCAAAAGATGAAAACGACTACACTCAATGGTTTGCAGATGGGAAACTGAATATGTCTTACCTCTGCATCGATAAACATATTGAAGACGGTTTTGGAGAACAAACTGCAATTATCTACGATTCTCCGGTGACGAATCAGAAGAAAAAATATACTTTTAATCAAGCCAAAGAAGAAATTTCGAAGTTAGCTGGCGGATTAGTTTCTTTAGGTTTAAAAAAGGGTGACACCGCAGTAATTTACATGCCGATGATACCGCAAACGCTTTTCTCGATGTTGGCGTGCGCAAGGATTGGAGTGATTCATAATGTTGTTTTCGGAGGTTTTGCGCCGCACGAATTGGTCGTAAGAATTGATGATTGCAAACCTAAAGCTTTAATTACAGCCACCGCAGGAATTGAAATAGCGAAAAGAATTCCTTATCTGCCATTGGTTGAAAAAACGATTGAACTGGCGCAGGATAAAGTCGAAAACATCATTGTTTTCAACAGAAAATTAGTTGATAATCAACATGAAATGTTTGAAGGCATCATCGATTATGAAGAGTTAGTTGAAAAGTCCAAACCTGCAGATTGTGTTTCAATAGAATCAAATCATCCGTTATACTTACTTTACACTTCCGGAACAACTGGCAAACCAAAAGGAATCACAAGAGATACGGGAGGTTACGCAACCGCTTTGAAATTCTCAATGAAATATATTTATGGCATTGAGCACGGCGAAACTTTTTGGGCAGCATCAGATTTTGGTTGGGCAGTCGGTCACAGTTACAGCGTTTACGGCCCTTTAATTAACAGAAATACCACTATCATCTTTGAAGGAAAACCCATTATGACTCCTGATGCAGGAACTTTCTGGAGAATTATTTCTGAATATAAAGTGGCTGCAATGTTTACAGCTCCAACAGCCATCAGAGCGATTAAAAAAGAAGACCCGAATGGTGAATTGGTGAAAAAATACGACTTATCACATTTGAAAAAACAGTTTCTGGCAGGTGAAAGATGTGATGTTGCCACTTTAGACTGGTTTGAAAAGCATATCGGAGTTCCCGCTATCGATCATTGGTGGCAGACAGAATCTGGTTCACCGATGTTAGGTCTGATGACTTTTGATGATGATTATAAAATTAAAAGAGCTTCAGCAGGAAAACCGATTCCGGGGTACGATATTAAAATTTTTGACGAAAATGGTTACGAATTAGATGAACATAAAGAGGGTTACTTAGTCATCAAACTTCCGCTTCCTCCAGGGGCAATGTTGGGAATCTGGAATGATTACGATCGTTTTGAGAAAAGTTATTTATCACAATATAAAGGCTATTACTTTTCTGGAGATGGAGCTATAAAAGATGAAGACGGATATATTTTTATTACAGGTCGTGTAGATGATGTCATCAATGTAGCCGGTCACCGACTTTCAACTTCGGAAATGGAAGAAATTGTTTCTTCACATCCCGATATTGCCGAATGTGCTGTTGTAGGAATTGATGATGATTTGCGTGGACAAGTTCCTTTTGCAACGGTTGTTTTAAAAAATGGTAGTGCAATTTCAGAAGCAGATGTAGAGAAAGAAATCATTCTACAAGTCAGAGAAAAAATTGGTGCAGTAGCATTTTTAAAAAGCGTAATGGTAGTTAAACGACTTCCAAAAACCCGCTCAGGAAAGATTTTAAGAAAATTGATCAGGACGATTATTGATGGAAAGGAATTTCAGATTCCGTCAACGATTGATGATGAGAAGATTATTGATGAATTGAAAGATAAAATTCAGGAATACAGAAAGTAATTTAAATAAATGCGAAAGTCAGATTTGAATGATTTCATTTTTAAAATAAAACAAAGCAAAAGAACAAGAATACTTCTGGACGACGACGCGAATGCAGAGAAATTTATGAAAGTTTCGGATTTATAAAAACCTGGCAAATTGAAACATCAATCAAAAATAGATTTTTACCAATCATGGAACTTCAACTAAATACAATTATTGATAGTTAAATAAAAAAACAAAGTCTTACACAAGTGAAACGGCTTTGTGAGACTTAAAAGCAGTTTGTAGTAAAAAAACTTCGTGCGCTTCGTGTTCAATTTGAAAATCGAAAAGACACTACTTAAATAAAAAAATAAACAATAAATAATTCTAAAAAGAAAAAGTATGAGAAATTACGTGATAGAAGATTTACCGCACTACTTTGAAGAGTACAAAAAATCAATCAAAAACCCGAAAAAATTCTGGGACAAGGTGGCTGACAAAAATTTTGTCTGGTATCAAAGATGGAGCAAGGTGGTAAAATATGATATGAATGAAGCAAAAATCACTTGGTTTAAAGATGCTAAATTAAATATCACCAAAAACTGCCTCGACAGACATTTATCAGTGCGTGGTGAAAAAACAGCCATCATCTGGGAACCCAACGACCCTAAAGAAGAAGCCCAGCACATTTCCTACAACGAACTGTACGAAAGAGTCAACAAGACAGCCAATGTTTTGAAAGACATGGGAATCCAAAAAGGCGACAGAGTCTGCATCTATCTTCCAATGATTCCTGAATTGGCGGTTACAATGTTAGCTTGTGCAAAATTGGGAGCAGTTCATTCCGTAATATTTGCGGGATTCTCGGCTTCTGCTGTGGTTTCCAGAGTGAATGATTGTAGTGCAAAAATGCTGATTACTTCCGACGGAAGTTACAGAGGAAGTAAAGTTTTAGATTTAAAATCGATTATAGACGAAGCAGTAGAAAAATGTCCTACCGTAGAAAAAGTTTTGGTTGTAAAACGCACCAACAACGAGGTTAAAATGAAGGAAGGCAGAGATTTCTGGATGGAAGATTTATACAAAAAAGCATCTGCAGATTTCGTAACCATTATTATGGATGCAGAAGATCCTTTGTTTATTCTGTACACTTCAGGCTCTACGGGAAAACCAAAAGGGATGCTTCATACTTCAGCAGGATACATGGTTTATTCGGCGTACACGTTCAAAAATGTTTTTAATTATCAGGAAAATGATATTTACTGGTGTACGGCAGATATTGGCTGGATTACCGGGCATTCTTACATTCTTTACGGACCACTTTTGAACGGTGCAACTACTGTAATTTTCGAAGGAATTCCGACTTATCCTGAACCAGACAGATTCTGGGAAGTGATTGAAAAACATAAAGTTACCCAATTTTATACAGCTCCAACTGCTATCCGTTCTTTAGCAAAAGAAAGTGCTGAATGGGTTGATAAACATGATTTAAGCTCATTAAGAGTAATCGGATCTGTTGGAGAACCGATTAATGATGAAGCGTGGCATTGGTTCAACGATCATGTCGGAAGAAAAAAATGTCCGATTGTAGACACCTGGTGGCAGACGGAAACCGGCGGAATCATGATCTCTCCTATTCCTTTCGTTACACCGACAAAACCGACGTATGCAACCCTTCCGTTACCGGGAATTCAGCCTGTCTTAATGGATGACAAACGCAATGAAATTACAGGAAATCAGGTGACCGGAAATCTCTGCATCCGTTTTCCGTGGCCGGGAATTGCGAGAACGATTTGGGGAGATCACCAAAGATATAAAGAGACTTATTTCTCAGCATTTCCGGGGAAATATTTCACTGGTGACGGTGCTTTGAGAGACGAAGTAGGTTATTACAGAATTACGGGTCGTGTAGATGATGTGGTAATTGTTTCGGGACACAATTTAGGAACTGCACCGATTGAAGACAGCATCAACGAACATCCGGCTGTAGCAGAATCTGCAATTGTAGGATTTCCTCATGATATCAAAGGAAGTGCATTGTATGGTTTTGTGATTTTAAAAGATTCGGGATCAGACAGAAAGCAGGAAAATTTAGTTAAGGAAATCAATCAGTTGATCTCAGATCAGATTGGTCCGATTGCTAAATTAGATAAAATTCAGTTTGTCTCCGGACTTCCGAAAACACGTTCAGGAAAAATTATGCGTAGAATTTTAAGAAAAATTGCGGAAGGTGACTTCTCTAATTTCGGAGACACTTCTACTCTGTTGAATCCCGAAATTGTAGAGGAAATTAAAAATGAGAGAATTTAATTTTATTTAAATAATTTAGAGCCTGTTTAATTTTTTAGACGGGCTTTTTTATCCTTAAAACATTCGTAATGAAATTAATTTATATTTTAATTGGAATTTTTCTTCTGCACTCCTGTGAGAAAACAGAACTCAATGAAAGTGAGATTCTGGAAATTATACATTCACATAAAGGCTATGAAAATTCAGAACTGAAAAAGGATTTTTCTTACGGTGCAGATTTTATTGATTCTATAAAAACTTTCAGAGAAACAAAAAAAAGGAAAATTTCAAACCAATTTATGAAGCAGATTTAAATGATGATGGTAAGAAAGATTATTTAGTAAATTTAAGTTATCCAGAGACCAAGGATAATATTATTGTTAAAATATTAATTAATGAAGATTATTACCACACTGTTTTATTGTTGAGTAGTGATGCTGGTTATCAATTGTTAAATCCTGGAAAGCAGAAAGTTTACGACATATTTTCTGCCAAAATAATCTTTCATAGAAATCAACATCTCATCAAGCTGGTTAATTTTAAAAGACATAGTGACAACAAGAATGATTTGATTCAATATGATACATTAATGATTAAAAATAATCAGTTGACAGAATTTATATCATCAATAAATAAGCATCATATTGAAAAGATAATTTTCACTCAAATTGGAGGGTATGCGCCAGGAATAGAATATCAATTAACTCTAAACAAAGATTCGATTATTCTTCAATCAAACTTTTATAAAAATCTTGAAGGAAGATACAGCGGAAATAATATTTCCAGTTCTAAGAATATTGCTGAAGAACTTAATCAAATAGGTTTTGAAAATTTAGAAGACAAGTACTCCATTGAATGTTCAGACTGTCCATCAAAAGTAACTGAAATTATTTTTGACAATGGTAAAAGAAAAAAAATTTACGACTATGGTGAAAAGGGAACTTTAGGACTAGTAAAATTTTATGAAAAGATTGACTATATTATGAGAGATGAAAAATGGAAGAAACTAGACTAAAATGAAAACTCAATCAAAATAGATAATATCTTAATTATTATTAATTTTTTATAGATAAAATAAAATATATCAAATTTTATTAAATTTTTGCCAATTATTTGAAAAATAGTACTATCTTTAAGTACCAAAACAAAATTACTATGTCAAGCATTTTAACAGGAATATTTGAACGTCACAGTGATTATAAGCGGTTAGAAAACGAAGTTGAAACTTCGGGGTTTGAAAACTCTGATTATATAGTTTATCTCCTAGAAGATCATCCGCATTCACAATATATGGCGAGTGTACAGATTAGAGATAATGAACAGTTAACAGCAGCGCAGAATATATTTCATCAAAATTCTGTTGTCAAAACGTATTTATTTGAAAACATGAGCATCGAACAAGCATCCTACAGCAACATAAAAAAATACATTGATGCAAGGTGTAGAGCTGAAATTCACAGCAGCCCCGATGTAAGAATCAAAGTACAGCATGACGGAATAAATTCTGAAGTGAAATCTTAAAATTAAAACTAAAAACTCATAACCAGATCCGTAGAATTTTTTCTACGGATTTTTAGTTTATAGAATTGACAAATAGCCATATTTTTCGTATTTTCGTTTAAACAAAGCCTTTTACACAAATGAGTTACGACTTAGAACAAGAGAATAAAGAAATCTTAGCGAGGTATAAAGACCTGATTTCTAACACATACAGAACTTTGGATGAAGAGAACAACAAACTCATCCGAAAGGCTTTTGATATTGCATTAGATGCACACAAAGACCAAAGAAGAAAAACCGGGGAACCGTACATCTACCATCCTATTGCGGTGGCAAAGATTGTTGCGACAGAAATTGGTTTAGGTGCAACGTCGATTGCCTGTGCATTGTTGCATGATGTGATTGAAGATTCTGATTACACCTACGAAGACCTGAAAAAAATTTTTGGTGATAAAATTGCGGAAATTGTCAACGGATTGACCAAGATCTCAATCATGAACCATCAGAACATCTCTGTGCAGTCTGAAAATTACAGAAAACTACTCCTCACCCTTTCAGAAGATTTTCGTGTAATCTTGATCAAAATTGCAGACCGACTTCACAATATGAGAACGTTGGAAAGCATGGCGCCGGACAAGCAGAAAAAAATTGCTTCAGAAACTGTTTACATTTATGCTCCACTCGCACACCGTTTAGGTTTGTACAATATCAAATCTGAATTAGAGGACTTATCATTGAAGTATAACAGTCCGGATGTTTATAATGAAATAACGCAAAAATTAGAACTTGCCAAGGAAAACAGAGAGCGATACATCGAAGAGTTTAAAAAAGAGGTTTCTGTACGTTTAAAAGACGAAGGGCTGAATGTCACCATCAAAGGCCGTGCAAAAGCGATTTCGTCGATTTACAGAAAAATGCTCAAGCAGGGCGTTACTTTTGAGGAAGTTTTTGACAATTACGCCATCAGAATCATTTATAAATCAGATGCTAAAAATGAGAAATTTTTGGCCTGGAAAATTTATTCGATAGTAACGGATGTTTATCACAGCAATCCGTCGAGAATGCGTGACTGGATTACGCAACCACGTTCTACGGGCTATGAAAGTTTACATTTAACGGTGCTTGGTCCTGATAAAAAATGGATTGAAGTGCAAATCCGTTCAGACAGAATGGATGACATCGCTGAAAAAGGTGTTGCCGCACATTACAAGTACAAGGAAGGCTACAAACAAACCAATGACGACCGAAATTTCGAGAAATGGGTTACCGAAATTCGTGATGTTCTTGAGCAACAGCAGAATCTCTCTACTTCTGAGCTTTTAGATAATATTAAACTTAATTTATATTCTAAAGAAGTTTTTGTCTTTACGCCAAAAGGTGAGATTAAAATTCTTCCCACTAATGCAACCGCTTTAGATTTTGCATTTTCTGTGCACTCAGATTTAGGAATGAAGTGCTTGGGAGCAAAGATCAATGGAAAATTAGTCCCTATTTCTTATGTTTTGCAAAATGGCGATCAGGTAGATATTCTTTCGTCTCAAAACCAGAAACCAAAGTTTGATTGGCTGGAGTTTGTAGTAACTTCCAAAGCCAAATCAAAAATAAAAGGGTATCTAAATTCTGAGAAAAACTCTTTGGTCGACGAAGGGAAAGAAATTCTTCGCAGAAAATTGAGACATGCAAAGATCAATTTTAATGATGAAGAAATCAATAAACTTCAGAAGTTTTTCAATCTGAAAACCTCTCAGGAACTATTTTTGAAATTCCAGACGAATGAATTGGATGCGAGTAGTTTAAGAAAATACATTGAAAGTAAAAACGTATTCAACAACCTACTTTCAAGATTCAGAAAATCACCTACAAAAAACCAACATTATGTAGAGCCAAAAGAGATCAATCTGGATATGATTGTTTTCGGGAAAGATGAAGAAAAACTGAATTACAGTTATGCAAAATGTTGTACCGTAATCCCGGGAGACAAAATTTTTGGATTTATCACCATTTCCGAAGGTATAAAAGTACACAGTGACAATTGTCCGAATGCGATCAACCTGAGAGCTCAGTACGATTATCGTGTAATTCCTGCTAAATGGGTAAATGAAGAAAGCTTCAAAAACCGTATTAAAATTGAGATCGAGGGACTCGACAGAATGGGAATGATCAATGACATTACTGCAGTAATCAGCGGTGCAATGGGTATGGATATGAAGAGTATGTCAATTGAATCGAACAACGGCGTTTTCACCGGAAATATCAATCTTGAAGTAAAAAACAGAAGTCAACTCGATGAAACTTTTAAAAAACTAAAAGATATCGACGGTGTTTCTAAAGTCATCAGAATTTAAGCATGAAATTAAGCATATACTTTAAAAAATTCTTCGAAAGCAGCCAGTCGTCAGGAGTTTTATTGATACTTTGTGTCGCATTGGCATTAGGAATCGCCAATTCTTCTTTGGCCGAAAACTTTCAGAATTTTTTAGATCAAGAAATTGGTCTTAATCTATTCCATCTGAAATATCCTGTCAGTATTTGGATTAACGATGGTTTGATGGCCATTTTCTTTCTTTTAGTAGGTCTAGAAATCAAACGAGAAATCGTCGAAGGTGAGCTTTCATCTTTTAAAAATGCTTCTCTTCCTATATTTGCTGCAATTGGCGGAATGATTGTTCCGGCAATTATTTATACTGCTTTTAACTACGGAACTGATCATAGCAACGGTTGGGGAATACCGATGGCGACAGATATTGCTTTTTCTTTGGCAATCATTTCGATGCTTGGGAAAAAAGTTCCTAATGCGATTAAAATATTTCTCGCAGCTTTGGCAATTGTTGATGATTTGGGTGCTATTTTGGTGATCGCCATTTTTTATACCGAGCAAATTCACTGGATGTACATTTTCCTTTCTTTGGGAGTTTCTGCATTGCTTTTTTTACTTAACTATTTTAAAGTCACAAAAATCATATTTTACCTTATTCCGGGATTATTTCTTTGGTATTTTTTGCATCATTCAGGAATTCATGCAACGATTGCGGGTGTTGTTTTGGCATTTTCAATTCCGACAAATATTTCTACAACAGAAATTTCACCTTTAGAAAAACTAGAACATCAGCTTCATTTTCCGGTAGGCTTTTTCATCATGCCGATTTTCGCTTTAACCAATACCAACATTACTTTTACCAATGGAATGGTTGACGGGCTTTTCAGTGGTTTAGGTTTGGGAATTGTCTGCGGATTGGTTTTAGGAAAATTAATAGGGATCAATCTTTTTTCATGGATTGCCATCAAATTCAAAGTCAGTTCGCTTCCTCAAAATTCTTCATGGACGCAGATGTTGGGTGTCGGACTTTTGGCCGGAATAGGCTTTACGATGTCAATTTTCATCGCTTTACTTTCATTTAAAGGAGAAATTCAGATTCAGGACGAAGCTAAATTTGCGATTCTGATTGCTTCTTTTATTGCAGCAATTTCGGGATATGTTATTTTGAATTTGAGCTCGTCAAAAACTATGGAAATTGAAGATGAAGAAGATTAGTTTTTATTCACACTCCAGGTTCCTTTAAGGTTACCCATTTTCCAAGTTCCATTTTTTGTCTGCATATTTCCGATGAGCATAAAACCTGCTGGCGATTGAGAAACACCATTAAAGGAACTCATGATAAGATTTGTAATATAAGTATCAGGATTTCCAGCGGTACTTCTTATTACTTGTACACTTGCGTCTTTTCTTACATTAACCTCCAAAGATCCGCTCAAATCACCTGTGTAGCTTCCCTTATAATATCCCATAAACTCTGAGGTGAAACTTTCCTGAGCACGATTTTCTTCGGCTTGATCAAGAATCTGCTCACAAGATTGTAAAATCATCAAAACAAACAAAAATAAAATTTTAACCGTTAGATTTTTCATCTTCTTCTTTTTTAATTTCTTGTATAATACTGCGGATATGCTCTTCATCACTGTCGAGATTGGGTTCTTCACTTTTTGATTGATAATGAGAGGCTTCTTTTTTGAGTTCGTCTGCCAAAAGTTTTTCAACTCTTAATTTTCGCAGAGCCATATTCAATTCATTCCCGAAAAGCAGGAGATAAACGTTGACATTTACCCAAACCATCAATAAAATCATACTTCCAATCGATCCGTATAGTACGTTATATCGGGCAATATTTTTCACATAAAGCGTAAAGAGATAAGTTGTAAGAATAAATAAAACCGTCGTGAGAATCGCTCCGGGAATTGCCTGTCTGAATCTGATTATTTTTACCGTTCCCAACCAATAAAACATGGCAAGCAAAAGGAAAAAGAATACCGGAAATGACACAAAACCAATGATTTTTGAAAGGTTATTGACAAGCCAGGAAATATTATATTTTGGTGTAAAAAGCTTAAGAACAACCTCAGAATAGTAAACGCCAAAAAGCGCTAAAAACACGATGGTAACAAAGCCAATTGTGATAAAAAATGACAGAATAAATTCTTTAACATCAGGAAGCTTTTCTTTAGAATTTTCGTTAAAACCATTAATAATAGAAAATGTTCCGTTAGTCGCAAAAACAAGGGCAATAAGAATCGTTAAATTACTGATTCCCTTCATGTTGGGGATGATATTATTTTCAATATAACCTCTCACATCTCCTTCGATGTTGGATGGGAAAATATTGTGCATCAACACCTCAAAAATATAAAACTGAAGCTTATCATAATGCGGCATATATGGTAAAACAGAAAGCAAAAATAGAATAAAAGGAAAAAGACTCAACGTAAAACTCCAGGAGATTGCGGCGGCCTTCTTCCCTATTTTACCTTTGAAAACACCTGCAAAATATATTTGAAACAACTGCCAAAGCGATATTCCCAGAAGCGGAATATGTATATCGTCTAGAAAATCTTGAACCTTCAAAAGAAAACCCGGAACCTTAATACCCATTTTTTATTTTAAAATTTGATCAATTTTGTCAAACTGTTTGTCTACAAATTTAGGGGATTTTATTCTAAAACCCAATCCGAAACGAAATAACCAATTGGTAGTTGAATAAAAATTATCATTATTGCTGTTGATCCAATTCAGTTGTGCACCGCCGCCGAAAAACCATTTTCCATTATCAAATCCTATTCTGGAGTAAGAATTGAGACCAACATTAAATTCATTATAATTTTCATCTATCAAGTAACCGTAGTGTATTTGCGGATAAATTTCTACAATTGCATACCAGTTTTTCCCTATTATTTTTTGCATTCCGCCACCTGTTCTCAAGGTCAGTCTTACATCTTTGGTGACAGAATTTCCATTTTCTGTATCATTAATTTCTAAACCTTGATACCTTGCACGATTCGTATCTTTCATCAGGTTGTATTGATAAACCAAACCTGTGAGCAAAACAAAATCATTCTTCAGAGGTTTATAAGTCATATTGGTGTACGTTCTGTAATTTTCCTTTTTGCCGAACAACAGATAACTCGTGTCACCTGTAAAAGATTGATATTTAGCATCCGGAAATTGCATTAAATCATTACTTAATTCCTGTGTAAATTCGTCATTTAAAACAGTTTCAAAAAATCTTTTAGTATCTTCTAAATAAAGACCTTTTACCTGATTAAAGTTGACATATTGTCTGAGTTTTGGGCTGATAAAAAAAGCAAATCCGAGATTGAAATATTTGGTTTTTCCTTTGGTATCGTCGTCATTATTTATCCTCACAAACTTTGGTGCAAAAGATATACTGGCGTCCACCCATCGGTATCGAAGGAAAAATTCTGTGTAAAAAGAATCATTGGGTTTCAGCCTAAAAGTTTCACCTTCATAAAACAACCCGAAAGAATTGTTGATATAGCTTATTCCACCTACAAGCGAGATTTTGTGACGGTCATCTTCAAGATATTTTTTTTCATCAGGATCACTGATTTCCTGACTGTATTCAATTGTCGAAAAGCTTAAAAATAATGAAAAAAATACCGAGGATTTCATATTGTATTTGCTGATTAATGTAAAAATACAGATTTTAATAATAATCATTAATCTTTTTTAAATATAAGTATCTTTGTTCTTTCTATTTAAAGCTAAAAAATGCGCATTAATCTACTTTGCATCGGGAAAACTGACGATAAGGAAATCACCTCTTTAATCAGCTATTATCTCACCCGACTTCCCAAACACTGGAATTTTGAAATTGTAGAGATTCCCGACATTAAAAACGCAAAAAATCTTTCGCCTGATCTTTTAAAAAAAGAAGAAGCAAAATTATTTCAGAATTATATTGAAAAAAATGACTGGGTTACTATTTTAGACGAAAAAGGAAAACAGTTCACCAGCAGAGAATTTTCCCAGAAAATTGACAGTTGGATGAATTCTTCTGTCAAAAAAATTCACATTTTGATTGGCGGGGCTTATGGTTTTTCAGACGAAATTTATACTAGAGCAAACGAAAAAATGTCACTTTCTAAAATGACATTTACCCACCAGATGATCCGGTTATTTATCGTTGAACAATTATATCGTGCTGACCAGATTTTGCAGGGAAAACCTTACCACAACGATTGAGATATATTTTTTAAAAAACATTTGTCTGTATTCAAAAAATTATAAAGAAAGATCAAATTGCTTTTCAAAAATTTTTATTTGTTCTTGGCTGTAATCGTGATCTCCTTGCATTACTTTAGGTTTTATTTTTTTTATTGCTTTAACTGTATAGTCAAATAACTCTTTGTAATCAAATTGTTTTAATGTCTTTGCAGCATATATTAAATAATTAGAATTTTCTTCTTTATCAATCCTCATTTTTATAGCATCTTCAGCATTTAAAATTGCTTGTCTATCATCAAGAAATTTTATGAAAAAATTCAAATGTTGCAAAAAATCTAGTTCTAAGATATATTTGTTTACAATCTCTTGATACATTGTACTATTTAGGGTTTTTAAAAACTTGATCTTCGTTTGATAAAGATTTGGTAATTCTACTCCTTCATTATCAATATCACGTGCAGAAAATTCATTTATTTTAATTTTTTTAAATCCATCATATAGATACTTTGCAAGGTCATCATTATTAAGCATTTTTTTTGTATAATTTTCAAACACATAATTACTTAATACTCCATCATTTATCCAAGCATCTTTTATGTATGGATAATAAAGTTCACAATAATGATCAACAAACAATTCGTTCTTAAAATCATAAGTACTCCTACTCAAAGTTGAAATCAAAAAACTTCTGCTTGGATTATTAGAATTAAATATTTTTTCAACAAGTATCTTTGCTTTTGGGCTACAAAATTCTGCAACAGTTCTCAAATAGTTTTGGTACGCAAAAAAATCTTCATCACCTGCAAATTTTTCAATAAACTGCTCTAAAAATGGAATAAATTTTTCATCAGGAAACTCCTGTATCGCAAAGAAAGATTTGTCACCAAAACTTTTAATAAATTCTATATCTTCCTGTTTCTTAAATTTAGCTATATATTTAAGCAAGTAAGGGAAATTTTTCTCTTTGACCAGTTTTTTAATTGCATCATAATATTCTTTTTTCAAAGGAATGGCATATTGAATATTGGACAACAAATTTTCATTTAATGGTTCAGATGCAAAAATAAAATTTAATAGTTCATCTTTTATAGCACTTTCTCTACTCTCATACGTTTTGGGATTTATTGTTAAATTTTCAAACAATTCTCCGTTATAAATAATAGATCCAATCTCTGGATCAAAATTTCTAATAGCATGGCTTTCTGTTACTATATCTTTTCTTCCAATGGTTGCTTTAAAAAGTTGAACAACAATTGCTGTATCCTTGTCTGCAAACAATTTTTGAATAATTAATTTTCTAAAAGTCAAAGGAATTTCTTGTCTATAGAAACTTATTAAATCTGATTTATTCGTTTTTGAAAGAATTGATGTTTCTACTTTATCTCTTAACAATACAAATTCATCAAAATTATCAATTATTCTGGAATCACCTATCAAAGATAAAGAATCGTACTTTTTTATTTCAAATTCGAGTTCTTTGTTTATTTGCGTAAAAGCAAAAAAAGGAGATAATAAAAATATAAGAATAAAAATTTTCATCGTATTATTTTTTCAACTAAGCCATTTGAAAAGTTTTGTCTTTTCCTAATTTCCAAATCTAGCGAATGTACAATGCCATTGCAATAAAAAAGTTATTTTAATTTATTACAAACCTATCTGCCTTTTTGCCTCTCCCACTACAAACGCCACAGAATTTGCAATATTAAAACTTCTGATCAGTTTCGACATCGGTATCGTTAAATGGTTTTCAAATAAATTTAAAACTTCCTTGCTCAAACCCACACTTTCTTTCCCGAAAACCAGCCAGTCACCATCCTGAAAATCAATTTCAAGATAAGATTTTTCAGCATGAGAACTCATCAGGAAAACTCTTGACATATCAGGGATTACCTTCATCCATTCTTCAACATTGGCATATTCTGAAACATCGAGATGCACCCAATAATCTAAACCTGAACGTTTGAGGTTTTTGTCGTCAATTAAAAATCCTAGAGGATGAATGAGGTGTAATCGGCTTTCGGTTCCTACGCATAATCTTCCGATATTGCCTGTGTTATTGGGTATTTCCGGTTCTACAAGAACAATGTTTAACATGAATAATATTTTATTTAAATGATGAATCCGTTTTATATCTGTATCTAGTTTCCGCGACAGAATTTAAACGATATCTGAACCTCTCTTTTTCATTTCTGATTATTTCGTCGATCGTTTTATATCTTTTTAATTGGGAATTACTGGGATGAAGAATTCTTGAATTGCTACTCCTACAAATTATGCATTTGTCATCTAAAACTGATTTTCGTGCACAAACTAAGCATTTTTGTAAGTTCAAAATTCTTTTTCTTAGGTCAATCTGTTCGCTGGACAGATATTGGAACGGAATTTTTTTCAGCAACTTGAAAAAGTTTACTGTGTTAGACGAATTAAATGGTAAATACTGAGTGGGATTATAAACATATCCGTCAATAAAAATTTCTTCATCATTTATTTTAGATAAATTTAACCAATATTCTCCTTCTCCGCCTTGTATTTCTATTTTTTTAATTTCACTCCAATTTACAGTCATAAACTTTCTCAAAGATGATTCATAATATTTGAATCCTACCGTATTGATTTTTGCAACTCTCTTCTTTTGCAGACTTGAGACTATACATTTTTTACACAAATATTCATCCCCAGAATGTTCAACTTTTTTTATACTACCACAATCATTACAAGTCAAATGAAATATTTTTTTATATTTTTTATAAATATCCACACATTTGTTGTTCGCCTCAGTTCGAAAACCATTAACCATAAATTCGCCCCAGGTATATTTATATTTAAGTGGTACGTCGTTATTCCATCCATTCTCTAATAGATCATCAAACATTTTCCTCAATGTCTTTCTCCATCCGATTGGAAAATCTCTAATCACATACTCAATGTATAAGTTTTGAGTCAGTCTTGAAAAATCATAATTTCTCTCTTTCAATTCATCTATTGAGGCGGCAATATATTCATTTTGATAACTGAAACTTGCGACATGTACCTGATAAACTAATGTATCTGTATTTTCTTTTTGAATTTGTTCTTTATAAGGACTTTCCATAAGTCAAAACATTAAATTATTTTTTGACACATTTAGCATATTGCTCAGTTAATGCCGCTTTTTCGTATCCCGTAGCAACAGCTTTATCCAGACTTGCACAAGCTTCTTTATCTTTTGCAGAATCAAATAAAATTAGTGCTTTCGTTACGTATGATTGCGAAAATTTAGGATCGATTGAGATTGCTTTATTGACGTCTGCTAATGCCTCTTTATACTTTTTTAGTTTTAAATAAACATCGGCTCTACCATTGTATAAAAGAGATTCTGGTTTTTCTGAAAGCAGCTTGTTGTAATCTTTCAAAGAACCTTCAAGGTCACCATTTCTCTTTTTCAGATTGGCTAAACTTGTACGGGCAAAAATATTGTCTGGTGCAAAGCTTAGAATTTGATTTAAATCTTTTTCGGCTAAATCTTTTTTGTTTAGATTTTCATAAACCTTAGCCCGAGTCAGATACATTTCAGCATTCTCTTCATCGATGAGTAAACCTTTATTCAGGTAATCCAATGCTTTGGTTTTACTTCCTTTTTGATTATGCAACGAGCCCAAATTAGCGTACACAGCCGCCGACTTAGGATTTGACTTCAAAGCAGATTCATAAGATTTAAAAGCCGCCGCCGTTTTTCCTAATCGTCTTTGCGCTGTACCTAAATTATTGAAATATTCAGATTGATACTGCTGAATCATTTCTTTGTCAGCCAGTTTTGCATACTGCTCTTCGGCACATTTGTAATCGGCCTTTCGCATGCATTCTTCTGCGATTTTTTTGTCTTGAGCTGAGAAAAATTGTAGCGATGAAACCGCTAAAGTAATAATGAATAGATGTTTTTTCATTTTATATAGTTTGTTTGTTGATGACTTTTTTTGCGAGCACAGAAAATATCGCTCCCAATAAAATTCCAACAAACGCCCCCACCAAAATATCTATCGGGAAATGCACTCCTAAATAAATGCGACTGTATGATACCACCACAGCCCAAACAAATATAACATAAGGAAACCACTTAAGCTTATCTTTTAACAGAAAACTTAAATAACTTGCTAAAAAGAAGGTATTTGAGGCATGTGCAGAGTAAAAACCGAATTGTCCGCCACATTTTACAATTCTCATATAAGACTGTAAACTTGGGTCGTGACAAGGCCTTAATCTCGCAACTCCGTATTTGAAAATCCCTGATACCTGATCGGAAATCGTGACCCCGATGGCAACGAAAAGAAGAATATACAGTAAAGATTTAAGCTTAAAATTTTTATAAAGAAAATAACAGAAAATAATGTAAAGCGGTACCCAGATCCATGTTCCGGAAACCATGAGCCAAAACTGATCGAATGGCGTATCTCCTAAATTATTAAGGTACAGAAATGCCTTTTTATCTTCAAGAATGATCTCTTCCATTATTATCTGCTTACAGGCCCTTCATAGGTATCATCATCCGAAGGTTTGATCTTTGGTGTTTCAGATACAGAAGGTTCACCCATCAAATCTTTCTGAAGATTTTTTGTAGGATCAAAATCTTTGGCAGCATCTTTTACTTTTTCGATTTCACGTTTGATTTCAGAAACAGGATTATCTGTCTCTTTCATGATTTCGGTCTTGATATCTTCTACTGCCCCACGCATTTTTCTCACTCCGGATCCTAGATCACGGGCAATCTGAGGCAGTTTATCCGGACCGAATAAAACTACAATCGCAATGGCGATTAATGCCATTTCTCCAATGCTTAATTCCATGATGCTAAATTACAAAAGATATATGAATCTGAAAGTCCTAATTTTAAGATTTAATAAAAAATTAAGTTTTAAATTACTCTTTTCTCAAAACATCTATATCTTTAATAAGCTGCTCTATATCAGTCTGTAAAGTTCCGTTGTATATTCCTCTTATTTTTTTGTTTTGATCTGCTAATATAATGTGTTCTGTATGAAGAAATTTTGTACTGTCACTTGTAAATCCTAAATCCTCTTCTGCAAAATAAGATCGCCTTGCCAATTGATAAATTTCTCCTTTTTTTCCGGTTAAAAAATGCCAATTCTTATTGCTTATTTTATTTTCATTCTTAAAGTCTTTAAGCTTTTTCGGTGTATCAATCCAAGGGGTTACAGAAAATGACAGCAAAATTACATCTTCGTTTTTTTCGTATTTTTCACTTACGGCACTTAGATTCTTAATCATAACAGGACAAATACTTCCACAGGAAGTAAAAATAAAACTTGCAACGTGTATCTTATGATCTACAGTTTTATCTGTAATTATTTTCTGATCCTGATCTGTAAAAGAAAAAGGAGCAATCGTGTGTGGAACTTCTTTTAGGGCATCATGCTTTGACAAAAAATGCGGCTCAAAATCCGGAGTATTATAGTAAGGGATTTCACTATTTTGCTTGCAGGAAACAAACATTAAAAGAATAATAAAACTACTTCTGAAAAACACTGTCTTTGACATTCACACAATTTTTAGTTCCGAGCAAACCATATCTTTTACCATCTCTCATGATATAATTTGATCTAATTTTTCCGTTATCATAGAATTGTTTCTGGCTTCCTTCTTCATATCCTACACTATAATGCATTTGTTTTACAAGTCTTCCATCCCTATTCCATTCTTTAAATTCGCCATTATTTTCACCTTTCAAAAAAGAAGCTGATAATTTTGGCTTTCCGTTTTCCCACCATTCCTTTAGAGTTTTAACTTTGATTCCGTTATCAAAATAACGTTGCTGCATCAGTTTACCGTTTGGGAAAAATCTTTTCCATTCAGAATGTTCTTTTCCTTTATTAAAGCCCATCACTTCGGCAGTATCTTTTGTATTAGGATAAAATGAATACACAATTCCTGTAAATGGTTGACCATTATTCTTCACCAAACCATTATTGTTTTCCAGATGAAGCACGGAAAAGTTATAATATTTCAATTTTTCCTGATCAGATGAATGACAGGAAATTATTAAAAATAAAATGCTAATTGCTGACAGTACCCGCAGTGCCATAAAACCCGTTTCCGTTAATATAGGGATCTGTATTTGTGATGTGGTAATGATAAATCCCGGCCGGATAATCTGCCGTCACACTTGTATGGCCATGATATGCGTCTAAAGAAGCATTAGCAACTGCAGAACCATTTTCTTCAGGTCCGTAAACCGGAAAACCATCCAATAAAAAACCTAATAAAGCAGATTTTGAAGCTTTAACGGTTGTAAGATATTTTGGTTCTACATGATAGTGATAATCTCCGCCTGGTGCAGGATGTCCCCAATATTGATCAAAAGAAACGATTTCCCCGCTAAGTGGTTGATTAGGACCTGCATATTGGTTAAAAAACGGAACACCATTTAGCGAAATTCCTATAGGACCTAAAGGCGTTGCTGCATGATTAGAAGCCATTACAGGATTTATCGGAATTTTAAATGTATAATTTTTAGTAGAAATAGAATTTGGATTTTTTGAAAATGTAAAGCCTCCAAAAGTTGTTCCTGAGAAATTTTCGTACAAACTGTTACTTGTAGAATAATAAACACTTTTATGATCCGGAGTGCCTGTTGTTTTTATATAGACATAAGTTCCGTCTGAAGTGATGCTTGAAGCACCATAAATTTTGCTGTAAATTGCCGGAACTGTAGACGAATTATTATTACTACTTTCTTCCTGAGTAGCTTCATCATTACTGCTACAGCTTAGAAACATTGCTGATGCAAGCAATGCGAGCATCATTCTTTCAATTTTCATATTTATGTTATTTCCAGCAAAAATATGAAAAATTCACATCACATAATATAAATATTTCCGAATTTTTTCTAAAAACCACACGTTTTAGGATTTCTTTTTCTGAAAAGTATAGTAAGTAACGATTACACTAATGGTCATCAAAATAAACGCCAAAAAGAACGGAGCTCCTGAAAATTTAAAAGGTGCATCTTTATGGGTAAAATAGAAAAATAACTGCGTCATCATTGGCGGACCGATAATTGAAGTTGCACTCATTAAACTCGTTAAAGCTCCCTGAAGTTCCCCTTGTTCGTTGCTGGGAACACTTTTGGTAATCACAGACTGCAAAGCCGGCCCGCAAATTCCACCTAAACAATAGGGAATTAAAAATACAAACATCATCCAGCCTTCTGTGGCAAATGAAAACAATAACATTCCCAATGCATATAAGGCTAAACCGTAATAAATACTTTTTTGCTCGCCTAATTTTGGTGTCGTCCATCGAATTAAAACTCCTTGTACCAAGCCTACTAAAAGTCCGACAACACCAAGAGAAATTCCAACCATTCTTTCTGTCCAATCAAATTCATACATGGTGAAGAAACTCCAGTTGCTCTGAACCGCATGACCTGCGATATAGATTAAAATTAAAGCAACAATTAAACCTGAAATTTCCGGATGCTTGCCTAAAAATTTAAATGAACCGACAGGATTTGCACGCTTCCAACTGAATTCTCTTCTTTTGTCTTTATCTAAACTTTCCGGAAGAATGAAATAGCCATAAAGGAAATTTAGCAGACACAAAACCGCCGCTGCATAAAATGGGACTCTCGCTCCGTAATGTCCTAAAATACCACCAATCACAGGGCCTATAATAAATCCAAGACCAAACGCAGCACCGATCAATCCAAAGTTCTTTGCTCTGTCCTCATCGGTTGAAATATCTGCAATATAAGCGCTTGCTGTGGTCACACTTGCTCCTGTAATTCCGGCAATAATTCTCCCTGCAAAAAGCCAGATTATTGTTGGTGATAACGCTAAAAGAATATAATCTACCGCAAAACCGAAAAGTGAAATCAAAATTATGGGTCTTCGTCCGAATTTGTCACTCAGATTCCCAACAATAGGCGAAAAAATAAATTGGGTAAATGCATACGCAAAACCAAGCCAGCCACCATATTTGGCAGCTTCGCTGATATCCGCATGAATCAACTCTTTGATCAATGCCGGAACCACCGGAATAATAATTCCCCACCCTGTAATATCAATTAGTAAGGTGATGAAAATAAAGCTCATGGCTGCTTTCTTTTTCGATTTTTCCATAATGGTGCAAAAGTAAGGAAATATTGGGAAAAGGGATATTGTGAGTGTAAAGTTTAATATTGCTATTAATTTTTAGTTTTAAATTTAATTCTATTGTTGAGCATGAAAACTCAAATTAGTGGGAAAAATTAAATCCCACAGATTACGCAGATTTGCGCAGATTATTTTTGATTTAAAATGAAAAATTTCAGAAAAAATCAGGGTCTTTTTAATTTTATTTAAAATAAGAGGTTTATTCCAATCTCTAAAAGGAGAAAAATGTATTAGAGATTAAGGCAAAAAAAGAGCCCTTCAGATGAAAGGCTCTTTTTGTATTTAATGTAGTTAAATTTATTTTGAAGCAAGAACTTCTTTGTTTGTGGTTGTTTTACCATGTACTTCTTCTTCTTTTCCAGATTTCAAGAAGTCATAGGCAATCGCAGATGCGATAAATATTGATGAGTATGCACCAAAGCCTATTCCGATAAGTAATGCAAACATAAATCCTCTAAGATTATCTCCTCCGAAAATAAAGATTGCAAGAATTACAAGTAATACGGTAAAAGTGGTATTGAAAGTTCTACCTAAAGTACTAGAAATAGAATCATCAAATAATCCTGCCAATGTTATTGATTTCTTTTCTCTTAAATACTCTCTAATTCTATCGAAGATAATTACGGTATCATTGATAGAATAACCCAATACTGTAAGAATTGCAGCTACAAAATCCTGATTGATTTCCATATTGAATGGCATGATTCTGTGTAGGAGTGAATAAGCACCTAAAATAATCACCGCATCATGGAATAAAGCAGCTACTGCTCCTAAGGAGAATTGCCATTTTCTAAATCTCACAAGGATATAAATAAAAATACCACCCAATGCAGCTACTACAGCTAGAATACCATGCGTTTTAATATCATCGGCAACCGTAGGACCTACTTTTTCAGAAGATACAATACCTACACTAGCATTATCTGCTGATTTAAAATCTTGTATCGTTGTATTAGTTGGTAGATTTGATTTCAAACCTTCAAATAATTTTTGTTCAACTGTTTGGTCAGCTTTCAAAGATTCATCATCAATTAAATAATCTGTTGAGATTTTCAATTGTCTGTCATTACCGAAGGTTTTAGCTTCTACAGAAGAATTTTTCCCATCTGAGGTTGCAAATACTTTTACTAGTTTTTGCTCAATATCTTCCGCTTTCACATCCTTATCGAATCTAACTACATAATTTCTACCTCCCGTAAAATCAATTCCGTATTTGAAACCGTTTGTGAAGATTGAAACCAAACATATAACTGTTAATATAGCTGATACAGTATAAGCGATTTTTCTTTTTCCGATAAAGTCGATCCAAGTATTTCTGAAAAGGTTTTTTGTAGGAGGAGTCCAAACTGAAAGACCTTTACCTTTTTCTAATCTTGAGAAAATCATTACTCTAGAAAGTGCTACCGAAGTGAAAAGTGTCATTACAATACCAATCATCAACGTTAAAGCAAATCCTTTAATAGGACCCGTTCCGAAGAAGAACAATACTACTGCTGTTAATAAAGTTGTAAGGTGACCATCAATAATTGCATTTAAAGCATGTTTAAATCCGTCTCTGTAAGCTTCAAGAATATTTTTTCCTGCAAAAAGTTCTTCTTTGGTTCTTTCGTAAATAATTACGTTGGTATCAACCGCCATCGCCATTGTCAGTACAATACCAGCAATACCGGGAAGCGTTAATGTAAAGTCTCCGGAATCCATAATTCCGAAAATATAAAACAAGTTGATGATCATTGCAATTACCGCATAAACACCTGCTCCACCATAATAGAATACGATGTATACAATGATAATTAAAAATGCAATAGCAAACGATATTACCCCTGCATTGATTGATTCTTCACCTAATGAAGGACCTACCTGCGTAGCCTGAACAACTTTTGCTCCTGCAGGTAATTTACCAGCTCCTAAAACGTCAACCAATTCTTTAGCTTCCTCCTGAGAGAAGTTACCTGAGATTTGAGTTCTACCGTTTGGAATAGCACCAACAACATTTGGTGCGGTATATACTCTGTTATCTAAAGTTACTGCTACAGGTCTTCCAACATTTTTTTCTGTCAGAGTTTTCCATTCTTTAGCACCTTTAGAATCCATTTGCATGTCGACAACCACTCTGCTCAAATCATCATATCCGATACTAGCAGTTTCTACTGCACCATCTACCGGAGCTTTTTGATTGATGCTACCTTTGATTGCATATAAAACCAAGCTGTTAGTATCCGTAGATTCTGGCTTGTAACCCCACATGAATTGGGTATATTTTAAGTTTGCAGGTCTTAAAGACTTAGCAACTTTACTGTTTAAAACCTTGTTAACAATAGCAGTATCAGACAATTTCACGCTTCCTACTGAGCTTTGGGTACCAGATTTACCACCTTGCATTAAGGCCATCAGATTCACATTTTTAGCGACACCGATAGAATCACCTTTAGTAGAAACTGCATTGGTTAAATTCTGGAAATAAGGTGCTACCTCACCAAACTGCTGTACTTCCCAAAACTGAAGTTTCGCAGAAGTCTGAAGCATTTTTTTCACCTTATCGATATCTTTCATACCAGGCATTTCTACAGAAATTCTCGCAGTACCAGGAACTCTCTGAACGTTTGGCTGGATGGCTCCAAGCTTATCGATTCTGGTTCTGATTACTTCAAAAGCAGTACCTACCGATAGGTCGATTCTTCTTTTCACGATACTCTGCACCTGCTCGTCAGTAGTATTAAATTTAATCTCAGAAAGATTGGTGTTTCCGAAGATTTCAGGATCTGCAAGTTTCAGATTAGCTCCTTTTGCTTTGTTTACAGCATTAAACTCAACAAAGAAATTATCGATGTAAGGTCTTGTAGAGTTTTTCTGAGCTTCGTCAGTTCTGTTTAAAGCTTCAATCAAAATAGGATTGGTAGAATAATTGGTTAAATCATTCACCAAGTCTCTCTGGTTGATCTCCAAAAGAACGTTGATCCCTCCTTTAAGGTCAAGACCAAGTTTCATTTCCTTGTCTTTCGCTTTGGTGTAATAAAGTTCTGTGAAACCTAGATTAAGTGTATCCTTAGAAAGTCTTGCGATTTCTTTCTGATACTTTTCCGGATTGTCTCCTGCAATAGCAGTTGCCTGCTTTTCAATCTTGCTGGCGTACCATGTTGGTAATAGCTCATTTAAGCAAATTAACCCTAGTACAATAGCAACAATTGTAATAAGTCCTTTTCCTTGCATTTTGTTATAACTACGTTAAATTAAGTCGGCAAATATAATGATTTTCTTGATATTTTATGAATTTTTAAGAACAGAAATGGTTTATTTTCAGATATATCGGCATTCTGCTTTCAATTAAAGATTCAGCAATTTATCTTAATATTTTGTAATGAAGTTTTTAATTCTCTTTTGGTACGAAATTTTCATTAAACATAATACACTAAATATCAAAATATTATGAGAAAATTATTACTTTCGGCAATCTTGTTATCTGCCTTACCTTTCAGTGCACAGAGCTTTGCATTGACGCAATTTGCAACTGGATTCACTAGTCCGGTTGAGATTACCCACGCCAATGACACCCGATTATTTGTAGTTCAACAAAATGGAATTATAAAAATCGTACAACCCAACGGAACCGTGAATGCCGCTGACTTTCTGAATATCAGCTCAAAAATAACCTTTGGTGGTGAGCGAGGGCTCCTAGGCTTAGCTTTTCACCCTCAGTATGCAACCAACGGATACTTCTTTGTATATTATAACAATACAGCGGGAAATATTGTAGTGGCCAGATACACTGTAAGCTCAGCAAATCCGAATGTTGCAAATGATACTACAGAAAAGATTATTTTAAACATCCCTAAACCTTTTGACAATCATAATGGCGGAAGCATTCACTTTGCACCCGATGGTAATTTATGGATTGTAACAGGTGATGGAGGCAGCGGTGGTGACCCCAACAATAATGGTCAGAATAAGAATTCACTTTTGGGTAAAATGTTAAGAATTGATATTAATTCAACAGGATCATATAATATCCCGTCAGGAAATCCTTTTGTTGGAGCCGGAGTTGATGGTGCTGATGAAGTCTGGTCTTACGGTTTGAGAAATGCCTGGAAGTTTTCATTTGACCAAACCACAGGAAATGCAATGATTGCAGATGTGGGGCAAGGCGTGATAGAAGAAATCAACAAAGTTCCGGTAACAACAGCAGGAGTAAACTACGGATGGAGATGCTATGAAGGAAACAACACATACAATACAGCAGGTTGTGCTGCTTCTTCAACAATGACTTTCCCTGTTGCAGTATATGATCATTCTGGTGGCAAATGCTCAATAACAGGCGGATATGTTTACCGAGGAACAGCTTCACCAAGTCTTCAGGGAAAATATTTTTTCGCAGATTATTGTTCTACACAGATCGGAACTTTAGACACCAATAATGTCATCACATGGACGACACCATTTAACGGAAATAATTTTTCAACGTTCGGAGAAGACAATCAAAAGGAGCTTTATGTTGCAGCAGTCAATAACGGAACTATTTACAAAATCACCACATCAACATTAGGAGTTCAGGAAAACACATTGAATGGGATTAAAATTTATCCAAATCCTGCGGATGAAAGAGTTTTTGTAGAAGGATTACAGACTGCAAATGCTAAGATCGAGCTGATCAGCACGGAAGGTCGTAAAGCAATCGACAGCGTAAAACTTGATAGTGAAAATAGCTTTGATGTTACAGGAATTACTCCAGGAGTTTATTACATCAATATCAAATCCGGAGATTTAAAAGAGTATAGCCAGAAGTTGATTATTAAATAATTTAATTTTCTGTCTGACTAAAATTAAATTTAAAAACTGGGTCAAATCTAGATAACCAATATTTACTTAAACAAAAAACAAGCGACTCAAAATTGAATCGCTTGTTTTTTTATATCGTCATCGAGAAAATCCTGGTTTCAGGTTTGTTTCTCATCATTCTGAGATCAAATACCATCGCAACATTTCTTGTGAAAGCTCTACCCTTTTCGGTGATTTTTATTTGATTGTCATGAATTTCAACCAATTCATCACTTTCCATTTCTTTCAGCATTTCGAAAGCATTTTCAAGCTCGGGAAAAGAATTTTGAACATCAAAAGTAGTTTCAAGCTGACACATTAAATTTAAAATATGTCTGCGTATTGTTAAATCTTCATCACTTAAAATATGCCCTTTCACCACAGGAATCACACCTTTTTCAACTGTTTTCTGATACTCTTCTACCGTTTTCACATTCTGTGCAAAAGCATACCAGGAATCTGAAATGGCAGACATTCCCAAGCCAACCATTAATTGGGTTTTGCTTGAAGTATATCCCATAAAATTCCGGTGCAGTTTTTTCTGAATTAAAGATTGGTATAAATCATCATGCTCCAGAGAAAAATGATCCATCCCTACTTCAATATATCCTAAATTTTCTAAAAGTCTTTTTCCGTCCTCATACAGACGGCGTTTTTCTTCGCCACTTGGCAAATCGTTTTCGTCAAAACCACGCTGTCCTACACCTTTCACCCACGGAACATGAGCATAAGAGTAAAATGCCAAACGGTCCGGTTTCAATTCCATTGTTTTGCGGATGGTATGTTCCATCGCTTCCCAGCTTTGATGCGGAAGACCAAATACCAAATCATGACTGATCCCTGTATATCCAATTTCGCGGGCTATTTCGGTCACTTCTTTTACTTTTTCAAAAGGCTGAATTCTATTGATTGCTTTCTGCACTTTCAAATCATAATCCTGAACGCCAAAACTTGCTCTTCTGAAACCTAAATCGTACAAAGTCTGTAAATGCTCTCTCGTCGTATTATTCGGATGTCCTTCAAAAGAAAACTCCTGATGCTCGGCTATTTCAACCGTAGAAAAAATCCCTTCCAATAAAGTTCTCAGATTTTCAGGAGAGAAAAATGTAGGTGTTCCGCCACCTAAGTGAAGTTCTTTCAGTTTCGGTTTTTCATTAAACAATTGAAGATACAATTGCCATTCTTTTAAAACGCTTTCCAAATATGGAATTTCAACGCTATGTTGCTTAGTAATCCGTTTATGACATGCACAAAATGTACACAAAGCTTCGCAGAAAGGCAAATGAATATAAATAGAAATTCCTTCTTCAGCATTGGTTTCATTAAAAGACCTGATGACCGTTTCTTTCCATTTTTCGGGTGAGAAAGTGCTTTCGTCCCAGTAAGGAACGGTAGGATAAGACGTGTAACGAGGTCCGGGAATATTATATTTATCGATTAAAGAGTTCATTCAGAAAATTTAAAATAAAATTAAATCCTTGAAGGATTTCGTACTGCAAAAATAACCATTACAGATGACTTTTTGCTTATGAATTATATTAGGTCTTATTTTATAATCAGTCTAAATACTTCGTCGGCAAAGTTCTTCCCGAGATCAATATATCCTGCGCTGTCATAGTGCCAGGGATCATTTCCGTAATTGTATTTAGCTGTTGACCGAACAATAGCTGCATTCTTATCGTCATTCACAAATTTTTCCTGAGCATACTGCACCAATTCTCCAGTTGGCCACACTTTTCCTTTTTCATTCTTGCCTGAATCTGAAATTTTCCCAATAACCACAGGAAGATCATCAGTAAGCAAAGCAGCTCTCATCTTTTGCATCAAGCTGGTTAAATTAGAATAATACATGTTTGCAATTTCTTCACTGTAGCTGGCATCACCTTCTCCTTGCATCCAAAGAATGCCGGACATTATAAGTTCATCAGCTTTTCCGTTTCCATCAATATCCTTTTCTTTCAAAGCATTTCTAATGGTCTTTTTGAAGTGAAGCAATTGGTTTATTGCTCTTTTATCCTCAAATTCAGGATCCCAACTTCCAAAACTACCTGCTGCCTGTACACTAATCGAAGAACCTTCTCGTGCATATTTAATCAAAGCAATTTTATCATTCGGAAAAAGTTCTTTGAGCCTTTTGGCAAAAGACAGCTCCGGACCGAATCTGTCTGAAAGCTGATTGGTTTTTCCATCCGTTTTAAATCCGGTTCCGTTGCCGGGTTTCAGGATGTCCCATTTCCCTATTCCGCCGTTCAGGTCGCCATCAGGAACAGAATTTCCCTGAAAAATATAAACACCTTTAAATGTTTTTAAATCATTCGGTAAATCTTTATTATATCCAAAGCCGTTCATGTTTGATTGGCCTGCAAGAATGAAAACCCTGATTTTCTGAGTGTAAAATAATGCGGGCAAGAACAGAAGGAGAAATATTTTCAGATTTTTCATTGGGGGAATTTTATTCAAAGGTAATTTGAAAATATTGATTGTAAGAAAGAAAAGTTCTATGGGTGAGATTGGTTATTTCGAAAACAAGGTGTTGAACGTGCCGCTCCTACGGAGCTCGCTGTCACATTTATGATAATTCTCTACAAACATATCGCTCCTACGGAGCTTCTTTAAGGCAATTGATAGGATTGACTTTTTATTTTAATTAAATCGAACAAGTTTTAAGAAATGATTTTGAGAGCAATAAGCTTTCTAAATTTTTAAATTAATACAACAGAGCGCAAGAATTATCAATAAATTCTTTTATTTTGCAAAAACCATTTGATAACCATGCAAAATTTCAGACTGAAAGAATTTGTAGAACAGAACATTCAGAATTTCAATCCTAAAAGCCCTCAGGATTTGATTAAAGCTGAAAAACTGTTAAAAGCCGAGAGCAAATTAAACCAAACTTTCAGCATTAATGAAATTGAAGCATTTTTAGATTTCATTAAAAATCAGAAACAGAATTTTGATGAGATTCTGAAATTGCCCGTGATCAAATGTATTTACACAGACATTTACCCACACAACCTTTCCTTTAAACCTGATTTAAGAAAAATTTCCAAAGAGGAATTGGAAGATTTCAGCGAATTATTTACTCCAAACCTGAAAGCTTTTCTTTCTGAGGCTGTACGAAAAAACCAATGGCAAAGTCTGATTTATTTTCAGCAATATTATGCTTCCTTCTTAACTGCAGAATCTTTAGATTTTTATAAGAATTTACTGCACGACCGCAATCATTTAATTATTGAAGGTATTTTGAAAAACAAAGATCTGGTCACTTTCAAAAAAAATTATCCTTTTGCCACCGAACGTAAATTCTATTATCTGCAAGGTCTCGTTGACGAATTTGAATTTGATGATGATATCCTTTCCATCAACAATGTGGTTGCCGAAATGCAGCGAACCAACATTAACAATAAAGTCATTCTCGGTGAAATTCTTACGGCCATTTATGGTTTTAATTCTGAAAATGAGGTGACGAAAAATATTATCCGCAATAACCAAAGAGTCGCACAGGAGTGGAAAGATGAGAAAAGTGGTTTTCTTAATACCATTGCGTACAGCATTGCAGGTTTTTTTCTCAAAAATCAAAATCCTGCGCTGATTATATTTCTGTCGACCATTATTATTTTATCATACCTTTTCAGTTTCATCTATGTTTTTAGTTTTGGAACCAAAGCACTGATGTTTTACCTGCTGACGAATGCAGTGGCAATCTATTTAGCTTTTAGAAATTTTAAATATTATTTCAGCCAGATCAATTTACAGGATAAAGTTGATGCTTTAGGGAAAATATCGGCAACTATTCTGATTACGATGGTAATTTCTTTCCCTCTGATGATTGTGGTAGGTATGGGTTCACTTTATGTTTTTGACTCTGTAGCAGATCGTAAATTCCCTACACAAATCATTTTACCGGCAATTATCATCGGAGTAAAAATCTATATGCACAGAAACAGAAAATAATTATGTCGCAGCTTCAATTATTGGATATCATTAAAGAAACCCTGCCTCATTTTGATGCGGGAAATCCTTCTGATTTGATAAAAGCCGAAAAGATTTTAAAGATCCACCAGAAAACAAATCCTGATCTGCAGCTCAATGATATTGAAAATTTTATCGAGTTTTACAAAGATAACGGAAATAAATATGGAGTAATTCTTCAGGATGAGAACCTTCAAAAGATTCTAAAAAATGAGGACTTCAAAATAGATTCTTCACAAAACAATATTTTCTCACAACCCCCTTCTCTGCGTGAAGATTTTGGAAATGATTATGAGGAAAATATCCAGAACTACATTCAGTTGAATATTAAAAATAACAACTGGAAGAATCTCAGAGTGTTTTACAAAAACTATTTCCCGATTATCAGTTATGAAAATAAGGATTTGTTGATTGACAGCATTACGACAAAAAACAATCTGGTAAGAGGAACAATTCCTTACACTGATCAGTATCATTTGCTTCTAAATCAATACAGACACTCAGTAGATCCTGATTTTTACGCTCTGCAATCGGATATTGATTCGGCTTATTTTAATGAGGAAATACTGGATATCAATAATGATCTGGCAGAGCATCAGCACACCACTCAGCACAATAAAGTATTTCTGGGTAAAATTTTTGTGGCTTTGGCAAGCTTTGATGCCTATACAGAAGAATTAAGAGGATTATTGATTAAAAATTCAAGGATTGGAGCTAAATGGGCAAATCTTGATTCTTCTGTTGTTCTCAAAAAGAAAGACACTACCCAGAAATACACTGAAAAAGATTATGGCAAAACTGCAGAATGGATTGCCTTATCTGTCTTTTTTTCTCTCCTATGTCTGGCCATTTACCATTTATACAATAGTTGGGGAAACATTTTTTGGGGTTTTGTAGGTTTTGAGGCTATTCTTTTTTTAATTTTAAATAAAAGACTCAATGGTCATTACGAGGAAAACTCAAAATCTAAAGGAGATCAGTCCCTTAGACGCAAGATTAAAAAATGGGCTTTTAAATTCATGATTCTGCAAATCTACGCCTCAGCCATTGTTATTTCCTTAGGCATCGTAGGAGTCATCATCGCCTTAACTGTAGCTTCGGGAGGCATTGGATTGGGTGGAATTATCTTTTTAATTTGGGTTATTCGTGCCATCATAAAAAAGAAATAAGCTGAAAACCTTAAGTGAAGAGTCTCTACTCGTTAACACGTCAACTCTAGCCTAAAAGCGATCAACATCCTATTCAAAATCTTTTTATATTTGAAAATATAATTAAACACCATTACTTAAAATTATTATTTATGGGCATGATTGCAAACCTTCTTCGTGTAAGTCAAAATAAGCTTGAAGAATACCTCAAAGACAGTTCTTTACTTGAGAATGATATGTATAATGAAGATTCTGATGATAAAAATCTTCAACTAGCTGACATCGATAAATCCTGGGATGGAATCATCTTTCTACTGACAGGGGAAGGCTTTCAAGACAATGATAATGCTCTTATGAGAGTTCTTTTTAGCAGGCAGCTTATCGATGAAGAGCAGGATATGGGAGTTGGCCCCGCTCATTATCTTACCCCTAATGAAGTAAAAGAAATACATTCTCAAATTTCAACGGTTACGGTTAAAGATTTGAAAGAAAAATATAATCCTACAAAAATGGAAGAGCTTGAAGTGTATCCCAATATATGGAAAAGGGACAATGATTATGGTTTCGAATATTTATCTCGCTACTTTTTGGATGTACAAAGAATATATGCAGAAGCTTCTCAAAACAATGAAGCAATTATAACTTTTTTAAACTAATTTTCATCAAAAACAACCTACTGAAAAGCCACCTGAATATTCAGATGGCTTCTTAAATTATTTCAATCCCAGATTTCCGTCGGTGTCTTCAAACGGATTTTTAGGTTTCACTTTCAACAAGTCGTACAGTCCCTGGATGACATATTTTACTTCTTTAAAATTGTTATTTTCCATGGCTTTGTCGCCGGAATCAAAAAGTTTCATGGCTTTCTTCTGATCTTTGTAATCGTCTATATCACGGTATTTGTAGTAATAATACAATGAAGCGTAAGATTCATCTTTCTGATAGTAAATTTCTGAATGCAGTTTATCTAATTCTTTCGTTTTTCTCTTGATGAGTGACTTCTCGTTGGATTCCAGAAATATCTTTTCGTCTTTAATGATTTTTTGGAATTGTTCTTTCTGCCTTTGAGTAGCTTCTTCAAGCTGACTTTCCAAATCCTTTTTTGAAGCTTTATACTCTTCTATTTCGTAAATAACATCACGGAAACGGACGATTTTATCATATTCCTGCAAAGCACGTCTTTTTCTCTCATCAAGCTGAAAAATCCTTTCGGTCTGTTCATCTTCCTGCACTTCAATCAGGTCAAATTTAATTCTGAAAAGCTCGTCCTTGATGTTTTTAAATTTTACCAAAACAGCAATATCTTCAGGATCTGCTTCGTCTACATTTTGAACATAACTTAGCTCAGTTTCTATTTCATCAATTACTTTGTCGATATCTTCCTGAAATTTATCTTTATTGATATGTTTTGTATGCGGATTGAACACTTCATTTTTCTCAAAATCTACCGAACTGATGTACACCGAAACCGACAGATCGCGGGACTCGCTCATGCTGAATTTCAGTTCGATATCCATTCCTTTCAATAAATTAATCGGTAAATCTTTTGAATTGATTTCGATATATCCGATGCTCATATTGCTTGCAGGAAGCGTAGCATTTTTACCTTCCAAAATATTGATGATCAGCTTATCATCGGCTTCTTTATTAAAGTTTTTTGAGGTCGTTTTATAAATCGTCTTTTTAAGCGGAAGAATATCATTTTTCTTGAAAATTCTTTCAAGATAAGTGCTTCCAAAATTATCATCCACTTCGAGGCAAATATCATTCGGCAACGGCTGTCCGGAAATATTATAAATTCCGTGATTAATCGAAATATCATTCTGCTCAAAAACCACATTCTGATGTTGATCAGAAACCGTCAGACTAAACTGGTTAATCTGCTTCGGAAGAATCTTTACAAACTCTGAAAATTTATTTTTAAAGCTCATCAAACCCGTATCAAAACCTCCGTCTTTTCGGGTAATTCTGTAATATCCATCGAAGTCTCCTTTAACGCTTCCCACCAAAAGCTCTTCATCATCCTGCGTATTGACTTCGTAGATCAATTTTAAATCGATCTTATTAGAATTTTGAATTTCTTTCTGGTCTGAACTTAAATGAGTTTCAGTTTTAATTATTTGGGTATCTTCTTCTTTAGTTCCTGCAAAATAGGCTGCACCCACCATCACTGCTGTCGACGGATCTATTGAGTGATCTACTATAATTCCGAAAACCTCTTTCAGATGCTCTCTGATGTACGGAATGTAAGTCGTTCCGCCTACCAAAATAATTCGTTCAATATCACTCGCCGATTTTTGATTTTCTTCTAAAAGTTTCTTGATGAGGGTAATTGTTTCATCCACTTTTGGAGCGATCACTTTATTGAAATCGTTTCTTGAAATTTCAAAATCGATATAATGATCACCGTCATTCAATTCAAGTTCGGTATTGATTGTATCTTTTACTGATAATTCTTTTTTGATCTCTTCAGCTTTGTACAGCAGTTCGTAATATAGTTTTGCATAAAAACTATTTTCTTTAGACATCAGCTTTTTGAAAAGTGATTCTTCATTTAAAACCGCTTCAATTTTAGGAACAAATAAATGCTCAATCACCAAATGGTCAAGGTCAACGCCACCTAAAAAGTTGTTTCCTTCGTGATCTGTAATTTTAAGTTCGCGCTCATTGATTTTCACCAAAGCGACATCGAAAGTTCCGCCACCGAAATCGTATACCAACCAGTTTTTTTCTTCAGACTGATCCTGAGTCTGAAAATTAGCATACGCCAGACACGCTGCAATAGGTTCCTGCAAAAGAACAACCTGCTGAAAACCTGCTAAAAGACCTGCTTTCTTCGTCGCATTCGACTGTACGGTATCAAAAGATGCAGGAATGGTAATGACAATAGATTGAGGTTTTTCGTCCTGAATGAAACTCTGGAGTTCTTTCAAAATCATCGCCGAAAGTTCAACCGGGCTTTTTTGTTCCTCGGTATCGGCAACATCATACAAATGTTCAGTTCCCATCTTTCTTTTGAAAGAAGAAAAAACATCCAGATGCGCTGATTTCAAAAGTTCTCTGGCTTTATCACCAATGAGAATTCTCCCTTTTTTGTAGGCAACAATTGAAGGCAATGTATCGCTGAAGCCTACCGGATTTTTATAAATCTGAACTTTTCCGTCTGCAAACTTTGAAATCCCCGAATTGGTGGTTCCTAAGTCTATCCCAAAATTTATATTTCCCATATTATTCTGCAATTACAATTCCCTTCTGCAACAATATATTCCCTGAGCCGTCATTCTGAAAAATAGCAGGTTTCAGGACTTTGGTGATGATTGGTTTTGAAGAATTCCCAATCAGATTTGCTTCCAAAGAAGTATCTCTGGAATCATACAGTTTCCCGATAGGATTGTTAACAGAATAGCCCAATTCTTCGAGCTCGTGATGTATTCTTTCGAAATTTCTTTCAAAGATTGAAATATCCTGATCTTTTGATTTTTTTTCTATTTCAAAGATTTGATTAATGATATTCAGCATGAATTATTTGATGTTTTTAAAAGCACAATTTAATTATTTTTTGTTGAAAATAATAGTGAATAATCATTTTGCATAATACAATGAATTTTAACGCAAAGATTTTCTTTTAATATTGTTCTGCATATTTTTCGTTCACAAAGGCGCTCTGCTCAGCTAAGATAACAGAGCTTTTATTTGAATTGTTATTAATTTTAAACAAATCAATTGAATTTCATTTTTACGATCCTGTCTTTCCCGGCAAAAACTACGGTATTTTTATCAATCCATTCACAGACGAAAAGTCCTTTTTCATCAGAAATTTTCTTCCATGTTTTTCCAAAGTCTGAGGAATAGCTTATGTGCTGATCACCGACTGCAATGATTTCTTTGCCTTTTGATTCTGGTTTTATCTTCACGCAAGTCATGTATCCTGCATTTTGTCCTGACGCCTGAATCTGCCAAGATTCTCCACCATTATTGGTGGTTGCAATATTGTTGACATTGGCATCCTGTTTTGTATAATCTCCGCCGACTGCGATACCGAATTTTTCATTAGCAAAATCGATTGAATAAATTCCCTGCGCTTCAGAATCTTGAATAAAATTGGTCTCAAAAACTTCTGTTTCCATGTAGTTAATATTTGTTCTGAAAATCCGGGACGACCCACCTCCAGTTCCCAGCCAAAGATATTTTCCAAATGAGGCTAAATTAGTATTACTGGCCGCAAAGGCTGCTTCACCTTCGTTTAGTTTAATTATTCTATTTCCAAAACTTGCCTTATGGCTCAAAAATTTATCTTTCTGAGGTATAATCGTCATTAAATTAAGATGTAAACTACTATCTGGATCACTAAATGAAAAAGCTAAATCATCATTTACAAAATGTAATGCATCATAAAAAGCCGTTTTCACGGTATCAGTAAATACAATTTCATGAGTAAGTTTTTCTTTATCTATTTTAAAAAAATAAGCCGGACTTTCAATATTAATCGCATAAAACGATTTTTTATCCTGCGCCAAAGTTCTAAACTGTAACTTCTTTTCAGATAATTTTATCTGCTTTTGCTTTTGAGGATTTTTTAAATCTACATATCCGAATTTTGAATCTGTCCCGCTGTACCAGACTTTGCCGTCCCAGATTTCTAGAGCTCTGATGCTGATTTTATCATTGAGTAATGTTTCAAAACTCACATTTTGAGCAAAGAAAAAAGTTCCAAAGAATAAAAATAATGTGGGGAATATTTTTTTCATAACAGTCAAATTTAATCAAAAAAAAATTCCGCATAAAGCGGAATTTAAATTTATTCTTTATTGTCAATATTGATGTTGACGTCTTCTAAAGGTTTTTGTTCAGCCTTGAAGGTTTCTCCATAACCGCCATTCTGCAGTTTTGAATTTCTCTTACTGTAAAGGAAGTAAATGATAAATCCGATAATCAACCAACCAAATGAGTACATCTGTGCTTCTTTACTAAGGTTGAAAATCAAGTATACATTGATTGCAATTCCTAAACAAGCAATTACAGGCAATGCAGGAACTCTGAAACTTCTTACCAAATTTGGCTCTTTCACTCTTAAAACCCAAACCGCAACACAAACCATTGTAAAGGCAAACAAAGTTCCGAAACTTGTCATGTGTGCCAACTCGTTAATTGGTGTCAGTGATGCCACAATCGCAATAACTGTCCCCAGAATCATTAAGTTTTTTCTAGGAACTCCAGAAGTAGGATTTACTTTTGAGAAAGTTGCAGGTATAAGACCATCTTTAGACATTCCTAAGAAAATTCTAGACTGTCCCATGATCATTACCATCAATACAGAAATCAAACCTACAGTTGCGGCAATCGTAATGATGTAACCAGCCCAAGCCTGACCTGCAATATCAAATGCATAAGCTACAGGAGCTTTAATTGCATCCGGATATTTACCTAAAGGATTAAAATCACTATAATGCATCATCCCTGTAAGAACAAGTGATACTAAGATATATAGAATTGTACAAATTACTAACGAAGTAATGATAGCAAAAGGTACATCTTTTTTAGGATTAATCGCTTCACCTGCCTGTGTAGAAACCGCATCGAAACCTACATAAGCAAAGAAGATAGCAGAAGCTCCGGCAATAATTCCGCCATAGCCATACGCTTTGTGGGAGACTCCGTTTTCTGTAATGGTCGTTGCATCAGGGATAAAAGGTGTCCAGTTTGCAGTATCTATGAAGAATAAACCTGCAATAATTACAAATATGATCGCAGAAACTTTTAAGATTACAATAAAGTTGTTGGCCTTAGCAGCGCCTTTTGTACCTCTCAATAAGATCCAGATTACAAATAGAACGATTACCAATGCCGGTAAATTTAAAAACAGTTTAAAATCTAATAATTCAGGAGCTGCATTGAAGTTATTAATGGTTTCCTGAAAACCTAATAATTTATCTGCAGGAAGCTTTCCTTCAGCAATCTGTTTTGTAGCTTCCCCGAATGCTTTATTAGCAGTTCCGGGATCTGTGGTCATCCAATAAGGTAGATGAAGACCAAACATCTTGAGAAGTTTACCGAAATAACCCGACCATGAAACGGCGACCGTCATCGATCCCATCGCATACTCTAATATCAAACCCCACCCGATTATCCAGGCAAAAATTTCACCTACTGTTCCGTATGCATACGCATAAGCAGAACCTTCTACGGGAAGTATTGACGCAAACTCAGCATAACACAAAGCTGCAAATACACAGGCAATACCCGCTACTACAAAAGAAAGTGCCAATGCAGGCCCTGCGTTGTAATAGGCACCAGTACCTGTAAGTACAAAAATTCCTCCTCCGATAATAGCTCCAATTCCGATAGCAGTAAGACTCCATTTTCCTAAAACACGTTTTAGTTCGCTCTTCTGTATATCAGCTTCATAAGCACTCATTGGCTTTTTAGCCCAAATTTTTGACATATTTTTTATTTATTAAAGATTTACGAAAATATAAAAATTTTAATGATATTAACATTTATTAATAAAAATTCATGATTTAATTTACATTTAAAAATATAAAAAACTGATTTCCACTTGTTTTAGACATTGTAAAGTAACTGTTTTTTTGCTTATTTTTGACCGCATGAATGTATATGATCTCTTTGTAAAACCGTATGAAAGCTATACTGATTTGCAAATTTTTCTGGAATCTACGGGAACTTTGTTTGGAATTCTGAGCGTTTTCTTTTCTATTAAAAAAAACATCTGGGTTTATCCTACCGGAATTATTTCTACTATTATTTATGTTTACCTTCTTTTTATCGCAGGATTGCTGGGAGATTGTATGATCAACGTGTACTACACAATCATGAGCATTTATGGCTGGATTTTGTGGCAAAGAAATTCCGAAGACAATATTCATGTGGAAGTTTCCTGGTCTACCAAGAAAGAATGGTTGATTTCAGCAGTGCTTTTTGTGCTGAGTGTTTTCTTGGTGATGGTTATTTATTATTACAAACCTTTACTTGACAACAATTTTATTTCAGAAAATGTGCAGTATGGTTTTCATCATCTGGATTGGGCCAACTGGATGGATATTTTCACAACATCAGTATTCTTAGTAGGAATGTGGCTGATGGCAAAAAGACGCATCGAGAATTGGATTTTCTGGATTTTGGGCGATCTGATTTCTATCCCGATGTACATTTATAAAGGCTACGGAATTACTTCGGTACAGTATTTGGTTTTTACTGTGATGGCTACCATTGGCTATATTCAATGGAAGAAAAATTTTAAACAAAACAATACTTAATAAAGATGAAAAATTTAATAAAAATAGCATTCGCAATGTTCATTACATTAGGCTTGTCTTCTTGTATGTCTTACAATAATGCATATGCTGACACATATGGAGATCCTTACTATAATGATGGATATTATTATGCGCCACAAGGTTATTATAACACAGGAGGATATTATGGTAATGATGGATATTACTACAGAAATAATATGCAGTACCAGTACGACAATGGCGTTCCTTATTATTATGGTAATAACAGAACGAAAGTTTATGTAGAGAAAAGAAGTACATCTCAAAGACCTGCAAACGGATTCAGCAATACGCCAAACAATAACAATAATGGCAACTATACCAATCCGAGGAATAATAACGGGAACACAACCAATCCAAGAGGAAATACAAACAACCCAAGAGGTAACGGTGGATTTAGAAATCAGGGAAATACCAATAATAACGGACAAAGACCTCAACAGCAAAGTACCCCAAGATCAAACAGCAACAGTGGTTTCAGAAACAGTACAAACAGTACCCCGAACACACAAAATACCACACCAGCTACACCACAAAACAACTCCACAAGATCCGGCGGAGGATTCAGAAGATAATCATTCTAAATAAGTAAACGGACAGCCAACGCTGTTCGTTTTTCGTTTTAATTATAGTAATTTTGCACGTTAGTTTTTAGACAAAATAAAGTATGGAATTTTATAAATATCAGGGAACAGGAAACGACTTTGTAATGCTAGACAACCGTTCCGGAGAGTGGAATGATCTTTCTATTGAGCATATACAAAAATTGTGTGACCGCCGTTTTGGAATTGGTGCAGACGGATTGATCAAAATAAACACAGCAGAAGGTGTAGATTTTGAGGTTGATTATTACAATTCTGACGGTTCTAAAAGTTTTTGTGGAAACGGAGCCCGTTGTTCAGTTGCCTTTGCACATTTCCTTTCTATTTTTAAAAATAACAAGACCGTATTTACGGCAATTGACGGACTTCACGAAGCTGAAATCAATGAAGACATTGTAAAACTGAAAATGGGTGACGTTACGACCATCAACAGTGATGGTGATGATTCCGTTTTAGATACCGGATCGCCGCATTATGTAAAATATGTAGAAGACATTTCGAATTTCAACGTTTTTGCAGAAGGAAACAGCATCAGAAATTCTGCAAATTATCAGGAAAAAGGCATCAATGTGAATTTTGTTGAAAATATTTCTGATGATGAAATTTTCGTAAGAACCTATGAACGAGGCGTTGAGAACGAAACTTACAGTTGTGGAACCGGTGTTACCGCTTCTGCTTTAACTTTTCTCCAAAAAAGCGATCTAACCTCCATAAAAGTTAAAACGTTGGGCGGTGATCTTAAAGTGTATGCTGAAAAAAATGGAAGTTCTTTCCAGGAAATTTGGCTAGAAGGTCCGGCAAAACAGGTTTTCAGTGGTAAGGTTGATCTTATTTAAATAAAACAAAAACTTTTAATCAATTATCTATAATGAAAAAAGCTATTCTCATTATCGTACTACTTATTCTTGCTGTGGCAGGATTTTTTGGTTTTAAATTTTACAAAAAATATTACGGAAGCAACGTACAGAAAGATGGGTATGTTTTGATTCCGCATGGGGCAGAATTTAAGCAGATCTTAGATTCAATCACTCCTCATATTGATAATAAAGAAGCATTCATTGATGTTGCAAAAGATAAGTCGATGGATCAGTATTTCAAACCCGGTCGTTATCATTTTCAAAAAGGAGCCAGCAATACGGTTCTTGTGAATATGATTAAAGCAGGAAATCAAACCGCAAATTCTTTCAGAATCGGAGATTTCGGAGATATTTATCAGATGGTTGGGAAAGTTTCTAAAAAAACGGAACTTGATTCTTTAAAATTCGTGAATGATTTAAATAAAATTGCTTCTGAAAAAGGGTACAATAATGCTGAAGATCTTAAAAAATACTTTTTTATTGACACTTACAATTTCTTCTGGACGGTAACACCACAAGAGTTCTTCAAAAAATTTGAAGATCAGTATAACGAATTCTGGACTGCCGATCGAAAAGCTAAAGAACAAAAATCCGGATTATCAAGAGAACAGATTTATTCGCTGGCATCTATTGTTTACAAGGAATCCGGAGGAAAACCTGACGAAATGAAAACCATTGCAGGATTATATCTAAACCGTTTCAGAAAAGGAATGAAATTGCAGTCTGATCCTACGGTAATTTATGCGATAAACAAGCAAACCAATTTCAAAGAGCCTATCAAACGAGTTTTATACAAACATCTTACTACTCCATCGCCATACAATACGTATGCAAATGCAGGAATTCCTCCGGGACCGATTTGTGTAGTTGATAAAAACTCTGTGGATGCTATTTTGGATGCAGAAAACAACTCTTATATTTTTATGTGTGCAGACCCTGCGAGAATGGGCTATCACAAATTTACAGACAGTGCAGAAGAGCATGTCATCAACGCTAAAGCGTATCAGGATTGGCTCAATTCAAAAAATATCAAATAGTAAACATATTTAACTAAATTTTAACAATTTAGCAATTAACAAATCGCAGTAAAAGGCGACCTATCTATTAAGAACAATAAACGAATTGTGAAAAACTGAAAAATTAATTATTTAATAATTTCATAATATTAAATGTGTTTTTCATGATTTCACTTAAAGAATCTCTTATGAATCAGACGGAAATAATCAGCATGATTACGAAGAAAACCTTGGGGTTGACTTTTGTATTATCTGCAGCGGCTTTTGCCTTCGGACAGGAAAAAGTAGGTGTAACAGGAACTATTGTAGACAAAAGCAATCAGCCGGTGCCTTACGCATCAGTTACATTTAGCAATAAAGCGAATAAACTTTTCAGTGATGCTACACTGACCGACGAAAAAGGTCAATACACACTTGAATTAACTCCCGGAAATTATGATATTTCTGTTGAGGCAATCGATTTCAAGAAAAGTGTTATCAACAAACAGATTGCGGCAGCGGGAAATATCGGAGCTTTATCAATTGAAGCTGAAGGGTCTGCTACCAACCTTAAAACTCAAGATATTCAAGGGGTTACAATTACTGTAGCTCAAAAACCTTATAAAGTTGAGCTGGATAAAAGAACTTACGATCCATCTCAAGACATTGTAAGCAAAGGTGGTAACTTGCAAGATGTCTTATCAAACGTACCTTCAGTTTCTGTGGATACAGACGGAACGGTATCAATGAGAGGAAGTTCAAATGTAAGATTCTTAATCAACGGAAAACCTTCTGCTCTTCTTGGAATTGACGATGGTGCTAACGCTTTGCAAAGTATTCCTGCGGATCAGATCGAAAGAATTGAGGTAATTACCAACCCTTCTTCAAAATTTGAAGCAAGCGGAACAGCCGGTATTTTAAATATCATTTTAAAGAAATCTAAGAAAACAGGTTTCAATGGTAGTGTTATCGGAACTTTAGGATATTTACCTCAAACAAATTTAAACACTAACTTAAGCTGGAGAAAAGGAAGCCTTACATGGTTTTTGAATGGCGGCGGTGGTTATCGTGAATCTAAAAACACAAACAGAAATAACGCAACATTTTTTAATGCTGTCTTAGATAATGACAGAACTTTTACAGATCAGGAGTCTATTACAGACAGCAAAAATAACAATTACAATGCTTCGTCGGGTATAGTTTATGATATTTCAGATAAGACATCGATAAACGCTTCCGCAACTGTAAGAACATTTGACAGTGAAAATTTAGGTACGATCACTTATGATTACCGTTTTTTAAACGACCCTAGATCATTTGCGACAAGAACAAATACAGGATCCAATAATAATCTTGCTTTCCAAGGAGATTTTGGGGTTGACCATAAATTTGATGACAAAGGTCAAAACCTATCGCTATCTGCAAGTTTACAAAGTAACAGATCATATAATAATACCAGCGTAGACCAAACTGAAAATGGACTTTTTGAATTGCAGAATTCAATTAATCAAAATACAAAAAATAAAACTTTGGTAGGTAAAGCTGATTATGAATTACCAATTGGTGAAAACTCTAGACTTGAAGCTGGTTATCGTTTAGATATCAACCAAAACACTTATGATAATGATGTATTAGAAAGAGATGATATTAGTTCTCCTTTTAATTTTTTAAATGTTTATACTTATGATGCATATTATAGAGAAATTTTTAATGCAGGCTATCTACAGTTTAAAAGTAAAATAGGAAAGTTAGGATATCAATTAGGTCTTAGAAACGAACATTCTCAAATTGATATTAAGTACTCAAACTTAGATTTCAACACAAAGGACATTGACTCTAAAAAAAGTTATAATAATTTATTTCCATCAGTATTCTTAAGTTACGAAATTGCAAAAGACAATCAGTTTTTGGTAAATTATTCTAGAAGAATTGACAGACCAAGATCATTCTTTTTGATTCCAAATCCTAGTTATACTGATAATCAAAATATTTTTGACGGAAATATAGATTTAAATCCATCATACGTTGATTCTTATGAATTTGGATATAGCATATCTAAAGGTAAATTTACAATCAACCCTACTCTTTACTACAGGCATACTAATGATGATGTAAAAATGCTGGTTTTCCCTGACGAAATTGGTGCGTTTCATACAAGACCTATTAATTTAGGAACTGATGATCGCTTTGGTTTGGATTTAAACTTTAACTGGGATGCTACAAAATGGTTAAAATTCTTAGGAAACGTAGATGTATTTGGATATAAAACTACCGGAGTATTTGATGATTTATCTATTGTTCCTGAAGCTATGTCTTTTGAAGGAAGTGGTTTCTCTACTAGAGCCAGATTGACTTCTACCTTTAAGATTGATAAAACGTTTAGCTTTCAGTTACAAGGTTTCTACAGAGGAGCTCAAAAAACTAACAGTGTAGACAGAAAGGATATGTATGCGTTAAATTTTGGTGCATCAAAAACAATTTGGGACGGTAACGGAACAGTGAGTTTCAATATTCAAGATATTTTTAATACAAGAGCAATGGAATCTACGGCTTATGGAGTCAATTACGTAAGAGATTCTTACATGCAATGGCAACCAAGACAGTTTGCAGTATCATTGACTTACAGATTCAAGCAAGGTGAAAAAATCGAGCAACCGAAGAGAAAGAAAGATGTAAACTCTAATGCCACAGGAGACGAACAACAAGGTCCGATGTAATCAGATTTTAATGAACATAAAAAGTCCCGAAATTTAAATTTCGGGACTTTTTTATTTTGACATTTTTGACATTTCGGCTTCGTAGATTCTTTTCCTTAGATCGCTTGATGAAAAGCGGTGATCTCTTTTGTTATAAAAAATATCAATACCTTTTTCTTCGCAGTATTTTTTTCCGGTAAAATCTCGGTCCATGTAATCGTCTCCTATAATTCTCACGTCGATCACAAAAGATTTCAATATATCTTCCAAATCTTCTTCTGTATAATAAGGAATAATTTCGTCCACGGCATTGACAGCTTTTAACTGAATATATCTTTCAACTATGGTCTGAGTGGGCTTATTTTTTGTAGGTCTGTCGTGAGAAGGATCAATCTGCAGTCCTACAATCAGATAATCACAAACTGTTTTTGCCTCCTCCAACATTTTGATGTGCCCTGCGTGTAATAAATCAAATGAGGAAAATGTAATTCCTATTCTTTCGGTCTTCATATAAATTATTGGTGTATTATTTTGTTATAAATTAATTTTTTCTAGATTCTAAATACTTCTGCCATTCCCATACCGTTTTTAATGCTTCTTCCAAAGAAGTTTCAGATTTCCAGTTGAGCTCTTTTTCAGCTTTATCAGCATTGGCATAAGCAATCGTAATATCTCCTTCTCTCCTGTCGCAAATCTGATAAGGCACAGCAACATCATTTGCAGATTCAAAAGCCTGCACGACCTCTAAAACAGATGAACCTTTTCCTGTTCCCAGATTATAAACATCGATTACAGTTTCTTCTGAATTATTATTCATTAAACTTTTCAAAGCTGCAACGTGCGCTTTCGCCAAGTCTACTACATAAATATAATCACGAACTGCCGTCCCGTCTTCTGTAGGATAATCATTCCCCCAGACGCTTAGTTTCTCGCGGATTCCTGCAGCAGTCTGCATCACGTAAGGCACAAGATTATTCGGAACGCCAATTGGTAATTCTCCAAGCAAAGATGACGGATGCGCTCCAATCGGATTAAAATACCTCAACAGACAGATTTTACTTTTATAAGCCTGAGCAAAATCTTTTAAGATTTCTTCGCCCATTTGTTTAGTCTTTCCATAAACGCTTTCGGGCATTTTCAACGGAGTATTTTCGTCGATTGGCATTTCATCTGCCTGCCCATACACGGTACAAGATGAACTGAAAATAAAATTCGATATGTTTCTTTCTTTAAATTCCTGGAGAACATTGATTAAAGAAAACAAATTATTTTCATAATAATCAATGGGCTTTTGCTGGCTCTCTCCTACCGCTTTGAAAGCTGCAAAGTTGATGCATCCTTCGATATTATGCGCATCAAAAACCTGATTAAGAAGTTCTTTTCTTTTTAAATCGAAAGGGTAAAAAATAGGTCGCTTACCTGTAATTTCCTCAATATTATTTAAAATAAATTTTTCCGAATTAGATAAGTCATCCACAATAACAACTTCAAAGTTATTATTGATCAGTTCTACCACGGTGTGAGAACCGATATATCCAAGTCCGCCTGTTACAAGTATTGCCATTTTTAGTTTTTACTTAATTATTTTGTGTTCCAATTTCTTCTATCTTCAGAGATGCCGAATTATCTTCAAATCTATATTTTTTAATGAGCCTAAGCAACCCAAAAATAATTAAATAACAAATTGGCAATAGAATATAATCTATTAAATCTTTTCCAAAATTTTTCTTTATAAAAATTGATTCAAAAAGCCCGATTGTAAATATAACAATCATCATAGTTAACATATATCTAATAAACATTATTGACTTTTTATTTTTTGTAATCAAACAAAATAAAGATATAATTGATAATATTCCTATTAAAATAATACTAACTGAATAGGTAAAATCTCTAATATTAAAAAAAGAATTGGTAATAATTCTGTTAATGGACGCAAATCCAAATAAGATTGAAAAAATTAGAGTTATTGTAATTAAAATCCAATAAACAAATTTATACTTAAAAACTTTCCTTTTCATCTTTTATCTCATAAACTCCAAAACAGCATCCGTAATATACTTCAACTGTTCTTCGTCTAATTCTGTATGCATCGGAAGTGAAATTACCTGATCCAAAAGCTTGTCTGTATTCACAAAATCTGCATCATTACTTTCCTGAAAATAGGCTTTTTGCTTTCGTAAAGCTACCGGATAATAAATCATTGCAGGAACTTCTTTTTCAGTTAAAAATTTCTGCAATTCGTTACGTTTTCCATTTAAAACTCTTAAAGTATATTGATGAAAGACGTGTGTTGAATATTCGGCTCTTTTTGGAGTTAAAATATTTTCGTTTCCGGCAAAAGCTTCATCATAATAATCAGCAGCTTTTCTTCTTGCATCGTTGTAAGAATCAAGATTGGGAAGTTTTTTTCTTAAAATTGCTGCCTGGAGGCTATCTAATCTAGAGTTGACACCCACCTCATCATGATAATATCTTTCGTACATCCCGTGGTTTACGATACCTCTTAAACGGTGTGCTAAATCATCATTGTTGGTAAAAATCGCACCACCATCGCCGTAACAACCTAAGTTTTTAGATGGAAAAAAAGAAGTCGTCCCTACCGTAGACATCGTTCCTGCATCTCTTACAGTTCCGTCTGAAAATGTAAACTGAGAGCCGATTGCCTGCGCATTATCTTCGATAACAAATAAATTATGTTCTTCAGCAATCTTCAAAATCTCCTCCATATTCGCACATTGACCGAAAATATGAACCGGAATAATCGCTTTAGTTTTTGGAGTAATCGCTTTTCTGATTTGTTCTGTAGAAATCGTAAAAGTATCATAATCTACATCTACCAAAACAGATTTTAATTTAAGTAAATGAATTACCTCTACGGTTGCTGCAAAAGTAAAATCAGCTGTAATTATTTCATCGCCTTCTTGTAAATCGAGTGCCATTAAAGCAATTTGTAAAGCATCGGTTCCATTTGCACAAGGAATTACGTGTTTTACATCAAGATAAGTCTCCAATTCGTTTTGGAAAGATTTTACTTCAGGACCGTTGATGAATGCTGCAGAATCCATCACATTAAGAACCGCATTATCTACATCATTTTTTATTTTGTAGTACTGACTTTGCAAGTCAACCATCTGTATTTTTTTCATACGTCAATTTTATTTTTCTAAGTTAAATGTAATCGCTTTACTATTTTTATTTTTTACACAAATCTTGCGCAGCGATTTCACAAACAAATATTTTCGTAAAAATAAGGAATTTAAAATCCTATCAAAAATTTTATTGAATTTGTTTTATCTTTATACAAAATAAAGAGATGAAAAAACTTTTATTATTTTGTTTTCTAACGGGTTATGGATTGAGTAATGCACAAACCGAATTAGTTTTTGTTTATTTTAATGACAAACCAAATAAAGCAGCATTCTATGCGAATCCTCTGTCAGAGCTCACCCAAAAAGCATTGAATAGAAGGACTGCTTTGGGAATTGCTCTCAATGATCAGGATGCACCCATCGAACAATCATACATTCAAAATCTTCAGAATTTAGGATTTACCATCACAGATTATTCTAAATGGCTGAACGGAGTTGCTGTAACTGTAAACCAAGCTCAGGTTAATTTGATTAAAGCACAGCCTTTTGTACAATCTGTAGAAAGTTTCGCTAAAAACTCTTCTTTGATTTTAAAGACCCAACACTTTAATAAATGGGAAAGCTTTGAACAAAATCAAAAAACTTTAACATCTTTTGATTACGGATCTGGTTCTGCTCAGATTGACCAAATCAATCTGCGACCGCTTCACCTCGCCGGATATACAGGAACAGGTGTTACCATTGCGGTTATCGACACAGGTTTCCCTACCGTAAATACCGGCACTGCCTTCTCAAGATTATGGACCAATAATAAGATTAAAGGCGGCTACGATTTTGTCACAAAAACTACAAATATCTACGAAAGCACATTAAATAACCATGGAACGGTGGTTTTAGGAGCTATTGGCGGATATATTCAGGATAGTTTTGTGGGGTCTGCGCCAGATGCTGATTTTTATTTATACCGAAGCGAAAATACAGCTGTAGAAGTTCCGGAAGAGGAATTGTATTGGATTGAAGCAGCCGAAGAAGCAGACAGAAAAGGTGTAGACATTATTACAGCATCTCTTGGTTACAATATTTTTGATGACCCAAAATACAATTACACTTATGCTCAAATGAACGGAACTACTTCTTTCATTGCAAGAGCGAGCCAAATTGCAGTGAACAAAGGAATTTTTGTTTTAATTGCAGCAGGAAATTCAGGACAACAGCCTTGGCATTATATTTTGACTCCTGCAGATAATGCACAAGTTTTTAGTATTGGTTCAGTGGATTCTGCGGGACTTTCTTCTGGATTTTCATCTTTCGGACCCAATTCTTCAGGAATTATCAAACCTGATGCGAGTGCGAGAGGATCAGCAGCTACAACGGTGAATAATAATTCTACAATCTCTGTTACAGGAACTTCTATTGCAACACCTATTGCTGCTGGCGGAGTTGCTTGTTTAATTCAAGCTTTCCCAACAATGAATAGAAATATGATGAGAACACAATTAAGACAAACAGCTTCTTTGTTTCCGAGTCATACAGATCAAATGGGATATGGAATTTTAAATTTTGGAAGTTTATACAACTCTGTTTTAAACACTTCCGAATTGGTGAAGAAGGAAAAATTGGTCATCTTCCCAAACCCTGTAAAATCTATTTTAAATATTGCAACTGAAGGTGATGTTTCATCTCTTGAAGTGTATGATAATCTTGGAAGATTTATTTTTAAATCAACAAATCAAAAATCTGTCAATGTGCAGGATTTTGCAAAAGGAACTTACTACCTAAAAATTCAGGTTAAGAATAAGGTTTATTATGAGAAATTTTTGAAAGATTAAATACACTTAATTATAAGTTGAAAATTGGATGTTTAAAATAATTTTAACAATACTATTTATTTTACAATTTCTTTATTGTAAATCTCAAATTATTGATTCTGATAATGATGGAATAAAAGATGAAGAAGATGCATGCCCAAAAATCGCAGGTATAATTGACAGCCATGGGTGCCCAGGAATTAGTAAAGAAGAATATGCCGTAAACAATCAAAGACAATTAAAACAGTTTACAGAATTTGAAAACAATTTTAACTTTAAACAATTATCAAGTTTAATTACACAGAAACTAAAAATTAAGTATTTTGAAAAGAGTGATATTATACTACTAAATTTTAGATACGAAGAATGGGGAAATGATATTAGCAGTTCAAAACCTAAATTACCATTAGATGATGTAATATTTCGTCAAAATTTGACTAATAATTTGTGGAATAAAGAAAATTTCGAAAATTTCATGAAAACCAATAGTAGTAAAAAAATAGTGCTCGTACAATCACTGCAATATCCCGATAACATATTTGTAAATAATTTTGAACATCAACACAACTTCATTAAAAAATTTGAAAGCGGAAAAGTTTTAACAGATAAAAAATTCATTACAAGTCCACCGCAAGAATTATTTTATTATAATTATTATAAGAAAACAGACAATAAATCGTTAACAATTGGTGATGATGTATATAAGTATTCGGGACTGGCAATTTATTTATCTCACAAAAATAATTTTGTTAAAGCAGATTATTATTATAATTTTAAAATTCCAGTCTCAAAATTTTTCAAATTCGAAAAAGGTAAATGGCAAGAAAGCAGTCTTATGGAATTTGAAAAACTTAATTGATAAAAAATCACCAATCAACTATAATTACTGTTGATTGGTGATTTTTGAAGTCGATCCTAATTCAAATACGCATATTTTAAGTAAGCATTAAACTGAATTGCATACCATTACGCCGAATTTCTACTCGCATTAATATTCCCGAATAACGATCTCGTCACAAGCTTTTCATACGCTTCTTTATTACCTTCACCTTTCTGAATTTTCATTAAAGCATACTGCTGAATGCTCAACAACGGAAGCACAATTTTTTCACGGATTTTAACCGATTTTCTTGATAACGGATCTTCTTCCTGAAGCATTTTAAAGCCAGTCAATTCCAGCATAATATCTTTTGAAAGATTGTATTCACTGAAAAGTACATTCCAGAATTCGCCGAATTTAGGATTATTTTTAATATAATAAGTCAATGGGAAATAAGATTTGTTCATACTCATCATCGAGTTTAAAACTAAAGTTTTAAAGAAGTCAGAACCTCTATATAACTCTCTTACTTCATCAAATCTTCCTTCATCTTTCAACTGCTGCATTGCAAAACCAAAACCGAAGAAACCGGGAACATTCTGTTTCAACTGCGACCACGATCCCACAAAAGGTATTGCTCTTAAATCTTCAAATTTCAACTCGTTTCCACCACCACGTTTTGATGGTCGGCTTCCGATATTGGTTTTTCCGTAATATTCAAGCGTACTCATTTCCTGAAGATATGGTACGAACATCGGGTGCGCCTTTAAGTCTGAATATTTTTTATAACTGATATTGGCCAGCTCAAGAATTAAAGTTCTTTCTTTTTCAGTTAAATCTTTCTTAGAATTTTTAAATACATCGTTTTCAACTCCGGCAGTTAGTAGCTGTTCAAAATTATATTTCGCCTGCTCTTTATTTCCAAAAATACTTGTAATGGTTTGTCCCTGAATGGTCAATTCAATCTTATTATTGGCAATCGTTTTACCTTGCGAAGCATAGAAATCGTGAGTCTTACCGCCACCTCTCGCTGGTGGACCTCCTCTACCGTCGAAAAAGACTACTTTAATTCCGTTTTCTTCTGAAAGTTTTGTGAGAACTTCTTTCGCTTTATAAATTTCCCAGTTGGCTTTCAAATAACCTCCATCTTTAGTTCCGTCTGAGAACCCCAGCATAATCGTCTGCTGGTTTCCTCTTCTCTCAAGATGTTTCTGATAGATTGGATTTTTATATAATTCGGTCATTACACTTTCGGCATTCTCAAGACCTTCCATGGTTTCGAAAAGCGGAACAATATCCATATTGATTTCTTCGTCTTTGTAGCCTGTAATTTTGAAGAATGCATACACATTCATCACATCTTTCACCGCATCAGAATTTGAAATAATGTATCTATTCATCCCACGGTTTCCGTTGGCAAACTGTATATCTTTTATCTGAGCAACATTAATTAGAGTATCTTTTACAATATCTTCGAAACCATCAGCCTCTATTTTTTCTGAAACATGAATTAATTGGTTAAATTTCTCATCGTTGCTAACCTCAGATTCACCAAATTTAGCTTTATAAACATCATCAATCACCTGCTGATGAATTCTGCTGTCTTGTCTTATATCTAAAGTTGCGAAGTGAGTTCCGAAGATTTTCACACGGTCTTTGAAATTTTCAAGCTGATCGAGAAACAGCGAATTGTGTTGTTCAACTAATATTTTCTCTGCTTCATTTAATCTTTTAAGAATATCTTCTGCAGTGATCCTTTCGTTTCTAAAAATGGCAGTGTACAATTCAGCACTCAGTTGTCCCAAAACTTCCGAAACTCCTCTGAAGCTCAATCTTCTTCTGACATCTTTTAAATTTCCGTAATAAGATTTTAAAATGGCAGAACGCAGTTCTTCAGAAACTCTTTTCGTAACATCTGCTGTCACAAAAGGATTTCCGTCTCTGTCGCCACCCGGCCAGAAACCAAGCTGAATCAAGTCTTCATGCAAATGAAAATGTCCATTGCCAAAAGTAGTTTTTATTTTGGTAAACAGTTCGCCAATCGTATCGTAATACACATACCTCAGATAATGAATGATGCTCAAAGCTTCATCAATCGGAGTTGGCTTTTCTTTATTCACGAATGGAGTTTTCCCTAATTGCTGCAAAAGCATGTCAATATTGGTAATAGAATCGTCGGTGATTGATTTTCTTAAATCATGCAGAATTCTCTGCACCGAACTCGGATAAAACTGAGTCGGGTGAGCGGTAAAAACTACTTTCACCGTAAAATCTCGCAACTTTTCACGCACTTTCTCCAGCTTATGATCTTGTAATGAGCGCTCAAAAAGATTGGTTACTGTTCCGCTGTCACTTTCAGAATGTAAATTTGGAAACGCTGCATCTTCAATACTATCAAACAAAACAACTTGTCTCTCAATATACTGAATGATTTTAAACAACAATTCGAGTTTTTGTTCTTCTGTCTGTAAATCGGTATGATTGGCAAAGAATTCTTCTACAATTTGTTCAGGAGTTTTCCCGGCCTGGTAACCTTCTTTGCTTTCTTCATATAAAAACGGGAGGAGCATCCCGATGTTTGTCATTTTATCATAAGGCAGGCTCATAAATAATGAATTGTAGATTTGAAATTTATTTTCTACAATCTGCCTGAATTTTTCTGCGCGCTGGTCGTGTCTCATACAACAAATGTAGTAGATTTTACATTTAATTGCGAGCGATTGAGTTTAAAAAAGTGTGAAATTTAATTTATTTTTAATTTTCAGATAGGTTAAAAGAATAATAAAAGACAAGAATCAGCAATTGTTTAAAAAAATTAACCCTATATTTATATTCAAATTTGTTTACAATCATTTATTATGACTGAAAAACCATTATCTCACCAAACGATCGACGAGCTTTATCGGAACGAAAACAAGGCAAAAAAAAGCTTCATTTATAATACCATTCTTTTCCTTTTCATCATAGCAATTTCAATTTTCGTAACCGCTGAAAAAGGATTCGGGTTTTACACTTTCTTCCCGATATTCTTCAGCTATTCTATTATATCTTCTCATTTTAGATTAAAAAAAATCAGAGAAGAAATCAAGTCCAGAATATTGCATTTAAGAGGTTAATCAAGTAATTATTTTTCAACAACAAGAGAATTAATTAAGTTTCTCCGACATATTTTGTATTTTCGCTTTACCAAAATCAAAACTAAATAAGCATGTTTAAGAGAATACATTATTATTTTCTATCATCACAGTTTTAGAGTAATAAAATATAGTTGTTATGAAAAATAATAAATTAGCAGACCTTACCACGGAACAATTAGAAGCAAAAAAGAAAACACTTACAGGTGCATTGATAGGATTGGGAATCGTTATGATTATTGCGTGTTCATTTCTCTTTTATCTTGCAATCGTTAATAAAAACTATGCGCTTCTACCTATATCTACCGGATGTTTTATTACTCTACTTCCTAGCGTCATCGGTTTAAAACAGATTAATACTGAAAAATAAAATCAAGAGAATCTAAGTACATTAAATAGTACTATTGTTATGCATAAAACCCGCATACATTTTCTTATTATAGTTGCAATAATCACATGTGCCATTGGAATTTTTTTTCTTAAAAATATTCCATTACTTTCTTTTTGTCAACAATTGCAAGCATATTCTTTGCATTCAGAGAAAACAAAATGGAAACATTACTTAAGGAGAACTCAAAAATCCATTCTTATGTAAATGAAATACACATAAAAACTTCTAAATCCATTAATGCCATTATTATTTTAACGTATTCAATATTTATAATAATCAGTACATTCTTTCTATATCATGTCTTAAAAAAGGGAATAGATATTTTTTTAGCCTTGTTGCAATAATGCCAATTTCTGTAATGATATTCTCTGTAATGATGATTTATAAAGAAATAAGAAAAATGAATTCCACCATCATTACAATAAATAGGAAAGGAATACAAATAGTGAAAAAGCCATTCATGAATTGGTATGATATAGAAAATGAAAGAATCATCTCAAGATTTTATACTTTTAAAAAATCAAAACACGACAATAGCAGTGAAGTTAATTATTTATTATTTTATCATAAAAATGAAAGAATTGAGATAGCAATTGATGAACTAGATATTACTGACTCACAATTAAATCAATATCTTAAAATTTTCCGCACAAGATTTAATGATGAGAAATCAAGATTGCAGCAACTTTAATTACAAAGTTGTTTAAACGCCTCATAGTTTTAATAAAATTCAATCATACAAACTTTACACTTTTATTAACTGAAATTTCGTTGTTCAATGCGTAAATTTGATCTAAAATAAATTTAGAACAATGCTTAATTTCGAGTTAAAAAATCCAACAAAAATACTTTTCGGTAAAGGAGAAATCGCTAAAATTTCAAAAGAAGTTCCGCAAGATGCCAAAGTCTTAATGATTTATGGTGGTGGAAGCATCAAAAGCAATGGTGTTTATGACCAGGTAAAAGATGCCTTGAAAAACCATGATGTTCAGGAGTTTGGCGGCGTTCCTGCGAATCCTGAGTATGAAGTTTTAGTAAAAGCCTTACAGTTTATCAAAGAAAACAATATCACTTATTTGCTTGCTGTGGGAGGTGGTTCTGTAATTGACGGAGTGAAATTCCTTTCTGCAGCAGCAAACTATGACGGAGAGCCTTGGGAAATCTTAAAAAAACCAGTAAGAACCTTCGAAGGCGAAGGAATGCCCTTTGGTACTATTCTAACGTTACCGGCAACTGGTTCTGAAATGAATTCAGGATATGTTATCTCAAGAAGAGAAACCAACGAAAAGCTATCATCCGGCGGGCCAGGATTATTTCCTCAATTCTCAGTTTTGGATCCTGAAGTCATCAAATCTATTCCAAAAAAACAAATTGCCAACGGTATTGCCGATGCTTATACGCATGTTTTAGAACAATATATGACGTCACCATCTTCGGCTGATCTTCAGGAAAGAATTGCCGAAAGTATTCTAATCTCTTTACAAGAAACTGCACCAAAAGTGATGGCAGAAGATTTTGATTACGATGCGGCAGGAAACTTTATGTGGTGCTGTACAATGGCTTTAAATGGACTTATTCAAAAGGGAGTGATTACCGATTGGGCAGTTCATGCAATGGGACATGAGCTTACCGCTTATTATGGTATTGACCACGCAAGAACACTCGCTGTAATTGCACCTTCTCACTACCGCTATAATTTTGAAACCAAAAAAGAAAAATTAGCTCAATACGCAGAAAGAGTATGGAAAATAACTGAAGGAAGCTTAGAAGAAAAAGCCGAAGCTGCCATCAAAAAGATGGAAGAGTTTTTCCATAGTCTGGACATTCAAACTAAACTTTCAGATTACACCCAGGATTATCAAAACACAGCAGAACGTGTAGAAAAAGCTTTCACAGAAAGAAATTGGCTGGCTCTGGGAGAAAATAAAAATCTGACACCACAAGATGCTTATAAAATTGTAGAAATGAGTTATTAATATAGTTGGAGGATAGAAGTCGGAAGCTGGAATTATTTGGAGGTTTACATGATAAATCTCCATCTTTTTATGACTTCCAGCCTTTAACTTCCCTCTTCTAACCTTAAAATTACATTTTTTATAAACATTAGTTTAAAAAACCTTAATTTCATTATAAATATTTCAAATTTATTTATATTTTAGCATATTCTTAAATTTGTGAAAATGAAAAAATACTTACTTTTATTTGCCTTTTCAGCCTTAGCGCTTAGTTCTTGTGAAGATGATGATATTCAAAACTATGAATTGGATATGCTAAAAGGTGAATGGAAGGCAACAAAATCAGAAGTTGTTTCTGGAAAAGATCTTAAAACTGTAATTTCAACCGATACACCTACCGGATGTAGTGCAAAAAGTACAACAGAATTCAGAATTGATTATTATGCAGCGTACACAGCAGTAACCGGAGTGGGAGCAACATGTACAAGCAGTAAAACAGAAGGTAAATATTCTTATGATGCAGAAGAGAAACTACTGACCATCCAATATGACAATGACCTTCCAAGCGTTTATAAAGTACTGATTCTAAGCAGTACGGAAATGAAATTAATGACGATGGTCGGCAATATTGACCAAAATGGCGATAAAGTCATCGACTTCACACAGATCAGCTATGTGAGATAAAATAACTAAAACTCCCGAAAATATCGGGAGTTTTTTATTATATTTATTTCCTACAAAAATTAGAAAACAATGAAGAAGATTTTCGCAGCATTTCTTTTGCTCACCTTTGCCCTTATTTTTTCGCAGGAAAAAAAACCAATGTACTGGCAGGACATCCAAAATTTCAAAAAACTTGATCAGGAATCTGCACCACCGAAAGATGCTATTCTTTTAATTGGGAGCTCATCTTTTACCAAATGGCAGAACGTTTCAGATTATTTTCCAGGAAAGGTGATTATTAATAGAGGTTTCGGAGGCTCAAGGTTGACAGATCTCAATTATTATTCTGAAGATTTATTAAACCCTTATCAGCCCAAGCAAATTATCATCTATTGTGGTGAAAATGATTTTGCAGATGATGCCAAGTTAAAATCAAAAGTCGTAGTCGATAGATACAAGACTTTTTACAGAAAAATTCGTGAAAAATTTCCAAATATTCAGGTTGATTATATTTCAATTAAATATTCTCCAAGCCGCGAGCATCTTTGGCCTCAAATGAAAGAAGCCAATAAGAAAATCGCAAAATTCATGAAGAAAGAAAAAAATGCAGATTTCATAGACATTACAAAGGTTATGAATGATGCTAATGGAAATATCAAAAAAGACCTTTTTATAGAAGATATGCTTCACATGACACCGGAAGGTTATCAGCTTTGGACGAAAGTTATGAAACCTTATATGAAATAAAATAATGCAATCATCCAGAGAAATTCCAATTTTTAAAAAAGCTGAAGAAATTTACCAAGCTTTGAATACCATCACAGATCTTTTCCCTGAAGATAATGATTATTTGCAGCATCTGAAATCAAATCTTTTAGAAGACAGCATGGTAATACAGGCAAAAATTTCCGGTGCGGAAGCTGTAAAATTGTATGACATCAAAATGGAAAATGCGGCAATTATCAGAAAAGCAGCAAGAGACATTATGGTCGGTGGAAATACTTTAGAAATGTTTGATTTTGAAGATGCAAAATATTACAAAATCATCAGAAATTTGATTGAAGAATTTAGGATCCTTTTTGCCGAATGGGTAGAAGGTTTTAATCCAAAGCATTTTATCGTAGACGATTGGGGACTTTTCAATCCACCAGGAATTTCAAGAGATTACGTTCAGCGTGATGATGAACTAAATTTTCTCTACGAAGATGATGACGAGTAATTTTACGATTAAATATTGAAACATAAAGAAAAACGATTCCAAAATTGGAATCGTTTTTTTATATTTATTTCTTTCTCTTCGATTTTGAGATTGCTTTCTGTTGTGCTCTGTTGGCTCCGAATTTCTTAGGCTCTTTCCTTTTTGATGGTCCGCCCCAGTTTTCTTTTTTGTTTTTGTCTTTCTTCTCGTGGAATGCACCTCCGCCTTCATAAAGCTTACCTTGTGCAGGATTCTTCATCAAAATTACGTCTTCTTCAGAAATAATCTTTTTCGGATTGATCTTCACTTCAGATGGGAAGTCGATATACCTTAATTCTTTATCCATCAATAACTCGATGTCAAGTACTAAAGTTTCTTCTTTTTTAGTCACAAAAGTGATGGCTTTACCGTCTTTATCTGCTCTACCCGTTCTACCGATTCTGTGAATATACTGCTCCTGAACTTCCGGAGTTTCGAAGTTGATAACGTGGGTAATATTTGAAATATCCAGACCTCTCGCCATAACGTCCGTCGTGATCAAACCTCTGATTTCCTCATTTTCAAAGCGTTTCATCGCTTTCAATCTATAGTTTTGAGATTTATTGGAGTGAATCACATCAAATTCTTCAGGGAAAAGCTCATTGATTTTTGTAAATAATAAGTCTGAATGCTTTTTGTTATTCGCGAAAATCAAGACTTTAGACATATCATCATTATTCTTCAACAAATGTTCAAGCAAATTGATTTTTGTATTGAAATTTTCAACCTTGTAAGCAGTCTGCTCAATTTTCTCAAGCGGAGTTCCGGATTTTGCCAATGAAATTTCAATTGGGCCTGCAAAATACTGATCCAGCATTTCATCAACGGCTTCGGTCATGGTTGCCGAGAAAAGAATATTCTGTCTTTTCTCTCTCATCATTTCAAAGATGTGTGTCAACTGAGGTCTGAAACCTAAATTCAGCATTTCATCAAACTCATCAATAATCAACTTCTGAACTTCTCTTAATGAAATTGCATTATCAATCGCTAAATCCATAATTCGACCAGGAGTACCCACCAAAATGTCACAACCGTCGTTGAATAAAAGCTTTTGTGTATTGATATTTTTCCCACCGTAAATTCCGATTACTCTTGCAGTGATATTCTCTGTCAGTTTTTCAACAATTTCTGATACCTGAACAACCAATTCTCTTGTAGGAACCAAAATAACAACTGTAGGATTTCCCGTTTTATTGTATTTCCAGGTCTTCAAAACCGGAAGAAGATATGCCAACGTTTTCCCTGTTCCTGTCTGTGCAATTCCCATCACGTCTCTTCCTGAAAGAATCGGGCCTATACTCTTCTCCTGAATTGGAGTAGGCTCAAATAAATTTAAATCTGCTAAAACATCAAGAACTTTTACCGGAAGGTCAAAGTCTGCAAAAGTGAGTTTTTCCATTTTGCAAAGATAGGCAATTAATTTGGTTGTGTATTATTGCAAAAATTTGTAAGATAGAAGATGAATTACGGTAAGTTTCATGTCTAACTTTTGTTTAAAAAGTTAACATAAAGTTTGTCATTCCGGTAGGAATCTAAGCAACTAAAAACTTTTCTTTGTTGGGATTCCTCTGGAATGACAAACTAACCGTTGATTTTCTAACTGTAAATTCGCTTATCTTATATTCTACTTCCTCGTAATTCTCAGCAGAAGAATAACAACCAACAAAACTGAAAAGACAAATCCTAAAACAGCAACCAAAGACATTTCACCAATTCTTGGTCCGGATTCTGAAACAAAAACAATGGCTGTGGCAATAATATTTGCTCCCAAAACCATCGCCAAAATTAAATTGATAATGCTTGATTTTATTAGCTGATTGGTCTTCTCAATATTTTTAATTTCACTTGAAATGGTGAATTTGTTATCATCCAATTTCTGCAGAACTGAACGCAACTCTTTCGGAATTTCATCTACATTATCAGTGAAATTCATCATCTTATCCATTCCGGATTTGAAGAGTTTTTTCGGACTTATTTTTCTGGTCAGGATTTTTTTGGTGTACGGATGAAGACTTTTTACAATATCCAAATCAGGATTGATGGTTCTTCCGACACCCTCTATCAAACCGATTCCTTTAAATAAAAGATAAAAATAATCAGGCATATATAACTGATTGTCTTTTAAAACATCTTTCATTTTATTGATGATGATATGCGGATCAATATCTTTCAGCGAAGTGCTGTGAACAAAATTCAAAACTTCCTCCACGTCATTTTCAAATCTTCTTTCATCCGGAATTTCATAGCTGACCGCCATTTTTTTGAGATAACGAACAATTTTATTTGAATTTTTGGCGACAAAAGCCACAATCAGACTTTCGAGAATTTCTTTGTCATTTGGTTGAATTTTCCCGACGGCTCCAAAGTCAATAAAGACTACTTTTCCGTCTCGTTTCACCAAAATATTTCCGGCGTGAGGATCGGCATGAAAGAAACCATAATCTAAAATTTGCGAAACAAAAAGTCTCAAGCCACCTTCAGAAACAACTACAGGATCAATATTATTATTTAAAAGTTCTGTTTTATCGGTTACTTTAATTCCGTCAATAAATTCCATGCAAAGGACATTATTGTTCGAAAATTCGTCATATATAATCGGAACGTAGGTTTCTTTATTGTTTTTAAAATTTAAAGCAAACTGTTTGATATTATTCCTTTCATTAACCAAAGAAACTTCTTCAAGTAATGATTTTTCGAAGGTTGCAATAGCTTGTTTTAAATTTAATTTTGAACCGATTTCAGAGTAGGTGGAAATCAACTTCACCAAATCTTTAATGAGCAACAAATCATCTTCAATGACACTGAGAACATCTGGTTTTTTGATTTTTAAAATGACTTCTTCTCCTGAAATTAAAGTCGCTCTGTACACCTGAGCAATAGAAGCTGTAGCCAAAGGTTTTGCAATAATTTCTGAGAAATGATCCTTAACAACAATATTGAATTCATTTTCAAGAATTTCCTCGACATTCATTTCAACCACTTCTACCCGATCCTGAAGTTTTTGCAATTCCTGAATCAATTCTGGCGGAAGCAGATCTTCACGGTTGCTGAATGTCTGTCCGAGCTTCACAAAAGTCGGACCGAGTTCTTCTAAAACCAATCGTATTCTTTCATAAACGGTTCCTTTGGAAATAATTTCATCAGAAGCCGAAGAACTTTCTTCCGGTTTTTTGCCCATTCTGGCAATCATATCTTTGAAGCCGTATTTACTTAAAACGGAAATTAATCGGGCAGATCTTTTCAGCTTTCGCTGTTGTTTATCAAACATAATTTTGAGAATGAATTGAATTGCAAAGTAACTTCAAAAATTATTCCTATTGGATTATAATTTGAAAATGAAATTTCATTAAACTATTCAGTAAAAATATATTCATCATAATGTCCTAGAAATTTCACATTACAGCCTAAAGCAATTATTTCATCAATTGCATTTTGAGACAGAACATTATGCCACTCACTGGCGACATTGATAAAGAAAAAGTAATTTCCCAAACCTGTTTTCAAGGTCCGGCTTTCAATTTTTGAAAGGTTCATTTTTCTCCATGCAAAAACGGAAAGCACCTGATGCAGTCCTCCGGCATGATCTTCGGGAAGTGTGATGATCAATGATGTTTTCTCAGAAGTCTGCAGTAAATCAAGTTTCAAACTTTCTTTCTTTTTTGAAATCACGATAAACTTGGTATGATTCTGCTCAAAATCCTGAATATTTTCATGAATGATTTTCAATCCATACAATTTTGCAGAATATCGATTCGCAATTGCCGCCCATTTTTCTTGTGGATTTTCAGAAACCAATTTTGCTGAAGCTGCTGTAGAACTAAAATCCTGCGACGGAATATCTTTAAAATTGTCATACCTGAAATGAAAAGTCTGCGCCAAAGCTTGGGGATGAGAAATGACCTTTTCAAAAGTCTCGTTATTCGGATGAATCATTAAATGATGCGCAATCGGCATAACCAATTCTGTTTCAATAAAAACCTCAAAATCATATAAATAATCGAGGGTCATTGAAACCGTTCCTTCAATAGAGTTTTCTAAAGGAACGACGGCTTTATCTACTTCATTATTTTTCACGGCATTGAAACAGTCTAAAATACTCGACTGAGAAATCAATTCTTCATTCGGGAAAATCTGAGATGCCGCCAATTGCGTGAAACTTGCTTGAGGACCAAGGTAGGCTATTTTCATAGAGCAAATTTAGAAAATATAATCAAAAATTTCTACTAATCTAAATTTGTAGAAATTTTAAAATATTATTTGTAGATATATTCAAAATTCTTACTTTAAATCACTAATTGAAAATCATTTAAATGGCAATAATTTTTCTAAATCAAAGTGAATGTCCTATTTGTAAAAAACTTTAAACGAAGGACAAGATATTGTTTCATTTCCTGCTTTTACTTCAGATGAAAATGATAAGTTTTACATCTTTAATGATGAGGGAGTTCATCGCTCTTGCTTAGAAAGAACTGAATTAGGAAGAGAAGCATTAATATTTTTAGAAGAGATTTATCATTCTAAGAATAACAAATGAGAATTTAGATTCCTACCGGAATGACATACATTGTAACTATTTTGCAAATATTTAACTACCAGATTCAATAGAATTTTATCATTACAATTTTAATTCAATCGGATTATTTGTTCTTTTTACAGCATTCTCAAGTTCTTTTTCAATATTTTTAGTATTGCTGTTAAATTGAATCACGTTTCCATCTTTCATAACAAAACCTATTGAATTGGGGTGAACCAACATCTCGCCAATATTTGAGTTTATATTTTTTGCGCGGTCGTCAAATAATTGATTGAGCTGTTTTTGAGTTATTTCTTTCTCATTTTTATAATCATTACTTAATTTTAAACTTTTGATATTTTTAATTTCAGTAAGTTCAAATGAATGATTTTTTTCTGTGTCTTCAATTTTCACAATCAAACCAGGAAGATTATTAAATTTATACGGACCATCTTGAATGGCAATTTCAGGACTAAACCATGCAATCCATTTTCTACCGTATAAATTTGTTGTTGCTTTTTGACATTTTAAATTATTGATAATTTTCGTTTCTTTTGAAATCTTCCAATTAATTGGTTTTGTTTCAGTTAATTTAAATTTAACTCCATTATCTTTGATGTGATAAGCAACAGAATTTTTAGAATAGTTTTTTGTGATGGTATAAATTAAATTAGGATTGTAGTAAGGCAAATTTGTTTTTATAGATTTATTACTTGCCATTTCCTGTCTTAAAGAATCAGAAACACTTTTAAATGAACTGTAAAAAACCGAATTTTTCATATCGGAATCCAAATTCATATAATCTGTAAGCACAGAATCTTTTTTTGAAACATCCGGAACGAATTTGTATTCGTAAACAAATCTTTTTTGAGAAAAATTTTTAATAAAAACAAGAAAAACTAACAGAACAATAATTTTATTTTTCATAGAATCGTGATAAAATACATCTTAGAAATATACAAAAAATCCCACCAAAAGGCAGGATTTATATTAAAATTCAAGTAAAAATTATTCCCACTCAATGGTTGCAGGTGGTTTGCTTGAAATATCGTAAGCTACTCTGTTGATTCCTCTTACTTCATTGATGATTCTGCTGGAAACAGTATCTAAAAACTCGTATGGAAGTCTGCTCCACGTTGCTGTCATAAAGTCGATGGTGTTTGCCGAACGAACTACTGCGGTGTATTCATACGTTCTTTCATCACCCATAACTCCGACAGATTTTACCGGAAGTAGAACTACGAATGCCTGAGAAACTTTCTCATACAAGTCATTTTTGTATAACTCTTCGATGAAAATATCATCAGCTTCCTGAAGGATTTTCACCTTTTCAGCATCTACAGCACCTAAAATTCTGATGCCCAAACCTGGACCCGGGAAAGGATGTCTATGTACCAAATGATGAGGAATTCCCAATTCTTCACCCACTTTTCTTACTTCGTCTTTAAACAATTCTCTTAAAGGCTCCAGCAATTCAAACTCCATTTCTTCCGGAAGTCCGCCCACGTTGTGGTGAGATTTGATTACCGCTGAAGGTCCGTTTACCGACTGACTTTCAATCACGTCAGGATAAATTGTTCCTTGCGCTAAGAATTTTGCACCTTCAATTTTATGAGATTCCTCGTCGAAAACATGAATAAATTCGTTTCCGATGATTTTTCTTTTGGTTTCAGGATCATCAACACCTGCTAATTTTGATAAGAATCTTTCTGAAGCGTCAACCAATTTGATGTTCATATTAAAACTCTCGCCGTAATTTTTCATCACTTTTACGTCTTCGTCTTTACGCAGAAGTCCAGTGTCTACAAATATACAATGAAGCTGATCACCAATCGCTTTGTGAATTAAAACGGCAGCCACAGAAGAATCTACACCTCCTGAAAGACCAAGGATCACTTTGTTGTCTCCTACTCTTTCTTTGATTTCTTCAACTGTTTTGTCGATATAATTGGTCAGTTTCCAGTTTTTCTCTGCATTACAGATTGCGAAAACAAAGTTCTCCAACATTTTACCACCTTCTTCAGTGTGAGAAACTTCTGGGTGGAACTGTACGCAGTAGATTTTCTTTTCTTCGTTAGCAATTGAAGCGATTACGCCTGATTTTGCGTTTAAATCAAATCCTGCAGGCAACATTCCTACTTCGTCAAAGTGGCTCATCCAAACTACTGAATTCTGAGTAACCCCTTTCAATAAAGAAGATTCTTTTACAATATCCAAATGTGCTTTTCCGTACTCGCCTTTTACACCTTTGTGTACTGTTCCGCCTAAAAGATGTGCGGTAAGCTGCATTCCGTAGCAAATTCCCAGTACTGGAATTCCTTGCTCGTACAATTCTTTTTCAACCAAATGAGCATTTTCTGCATTTACAGAACTCGGTCCACCAGAAAGGATGATTCCTTTTGGCTGTTTTTCTAAAATTGTTGCTAATGGTGTATTGAATGGTAAAATTTCGGAATACACTCCCATCTCACGGATTCTTCTTCCGATAAGCTGGTTGTACTGAGATCCGAAATCTAATATGATAATACCGTTATTCATTGTATAATTGATGATTGATAATTTATAAATGATAAAACAAATGATGTTGATTTTACCTAATTTTTTAAAAGTACGAAAACCCTAGCCCTAATGGAAGCGGCATCCTTTTTTGTTATTGCGATTGAGAAATAGTTCAACAAACTACTTCACGTCTTTCGCAATGACAAAAAAGATACAGTGGACAGCAGGTTCCCGGCTTCTAATAAAAAAGCCCCGAAAAAATCAGGGCATTATATTAAAATTTACCGATGTCTTCTCTGTAGAAACTGTAATCGAAGTGAACGTGAAGTGCGTCTTCATATACTTTCTTTCTGGCTTCGTCGTAAGTAGCTCCCGTAGCAACTACGTTCATTACTCTACCTCCGTTAGAAACTATTTTGTCACCTTTCTTTACAGCTCCTGCACACAATACCTGGCTGTGTTTTGCTTTTTCTATTCCTGTGATTTCAAAACCAGTTTCGATGTTTCCAGGGTAACCACCTGAACACATTACCAAGCAAACTGCTTTTTCGTCTTTGAATTTAAGATCCAGATCTTTTCCGTTCATACAGTCGTTGATTACGTCTAATAGATTGTTTTCCATCAACGCCATCAAAACCTGAGTTTCAGGATCTCCGAATCTCATGTTGTATTCTAATAAGTATGTTCCGTTTTTAGTCACCATCAATCCGAAGAAAATGATTCCTTTGAAACTGAAACCTTCTGCTTTAAGACCTTTCAACGTTGGCTCTAAAATATTTTTTTCAAAATCTGCTGTATGTTCTGCTGTAAATTCCGGACTTGGCGCTACAGAACCCATACCACCTGTGTTTGGGCCTTTATCACCGTTTCCAGCTTTTTTATAATCTTTGGCAGCAATACAAGGGAAGATTTTTTCACCGTTTGAGAATGCAATAATAGATGCCTCAAAACCTTGTAAATATTCTTCAATAACCAAACGAATACCCGCATCACCATAGATTCTTCTGATCATGAAATCGTGGATCGTCGCTTCAGCTTCTTCAAGAGTGTCGCAAATAACAACACCTTTTCCACCAGCTAAACCACTCGCTTTGATTACCAAAGGATATTCCTGATTCTGAACATATTCTTTAGCTTCGTTATATGAATCAAATACTACAGCTTTTGCTGTTTTGATATCATAGGTCTGCATAAATTTCTTAGAGAAAGCCTTACTTCCTTCAAGACTTGCCACTTTCTGGTTTGGACCGAAAACTTTAAGATCATGTTTCTTAAATTCATCCTTCAAACCAGCTACCAAAGGAGCTTCAGGACCTACAATCGTCAAATCTACTTTTTCTTTTATCGCAAAATCTCTCAATTCTTTGATGTCTGACATATGAACATTTTGCCCGATTGCATCTGTAGACGCATTTCCGTTGGCAAAAAACATTTTAGTAACTCTGCTGTCCTTTTGAAGTTTGGCTGCCAGTGCAGACTCTCTTCCACCTTCACCTATGATTAATATTCTCATACTTTATTTATTTCTAATCTAGTTTACAAATATATAATTTTGAATGCTATAAATACAATCTCAAATTACTATTTTAATTCAATTTTAATGAAAGAAATGTCTTACCCCTGTGAACATCATTGGGATTTTGTGTTCGTTGGCAGCGTCAATACTTTCCTGATCTTTCACGCTTCCTCCAGGTTGGATAATTGCTGTAATACCTTCCTGAGCGCAGAAATCTACCACATCACGGAAAGGGAAAAATGCATCAGAAGCTAAAACTAATTCTCCTGTAAATTTCTCTTTTGCTCTTTCAATTGCCTGTTGAGTCGCCCAGATTCTGTTCACCTGACCACCGCCAATTCCGAAAGCCTGAATGCCGTTTGAAACAACGATGGCGTTTGATTTCACGTATTTTACGACTCTCTGAGAAAACAATAAAGCTTTTTTCTGCTCTTCTGTTGGTTGAGTTTCAGTAACCACTTTAATATCGTCTGAGAAAATACTGTCATTATCCTGAACCAAGATTCCACCGTCAACTTTTACCCAAGTTTGCTTATCTGAAACCTGATTAACGATTTTAATAATTCTTAAATTTTTCTTTTTTCTTAAAACTTCCAAAGCATCCTCATCAAAATCAGGAGCCATTACGATTTCAAGGAATGTTTTGTTTAATTCTTCAGCCGTTGCAGCGTCAATTTTGAAGTTTGCGGCTACAATTCCACCGAAGATTGAAACAGGATCACATTCGAAAGTCTTTTTGTATGTTTCTAAAGCTGAAGTTCCGATCGCCACTCCACAAGGTGTAGAATGTTTTACGGCACAACAAGCCATTTCTTCTTTAAATTCAGTAACTACTTTCCAGCAAAGATCCATGTCACGAAGGTTGTTGAATGATAATTCTTTACCTCCTAATTGTTCGAAATCTTTCATCGCACCATTTTCAAAAGTTGAAACGTAGTACGCTGCTGTCTGATGTGGGTTTTCACCGTATCTTAGGTCTGAAACTTTCTTGTATGAAGCGCTTAAATAAGTTGGATAATCTTCTTCTAAAAGCATTCTTGAGATCGCCGCATCATAAGCTGAAGTAAGATTAAATACTTTTCCAGCTAATCTTTTACGGGTTTCGATGAACGTGTCACCGTTTTGTTCCATTTCGATTTTTACTTTTTCGTAATCTTCAACGTCAGTAATAACGGTTACAGAATCGAAATTTTTAGCAGCCGAACGAAGCATTGAAGGACCTCCGATGTCGATGAATTCTACTTTTTCGTGTAATGAAATGTCTTTGTTTACATTTTCAAAAAACGGATACAAATTCACAATTACTATGTCGATCAAACCGATATTGTGCTCCTGAACAGTTTTCATGTGCTCGTCGTTTGAACGAACTGCCAATAAACCACCGTGAACTTTCGGGTGTAAAGTTTTCACTCTTCCGTCCAGCATTTCAGGAAAATCGGTCACCTCATCGATCTGAATCGGATTTAAACCAGCGTCTTTCAAATGTTTGAATGTACCTCCTGTAGAGATCAATTCATAATTTTGAGATTCTAAAAACTGTGCGAATTCTGTTAATCCGCTTTTGTCAGAAACACTGATCAAAACTCTCTTGCTCATAGATTTTTCATTTTTTGAAGCGAAAATCGCAGGATTGCGATTTTCACTCATTTTTACTTTGTCCATTGAGGACTTTTTCAACTTTTACTTTTTACAGTTATTTCAAACTGTAGATCGGTTCTTTCACCTCCGATCTTACTTTTACTTAGATTTTTTACTTTTTCGAAATATTCTTTTTTATCTAAGTGTGTCTTTTTTGTCAGGCTGAACTGAGTCGAGGCCTTATGTTTTTGTTGAGTATTTCTGTTTTTAGCGAAGGTTACTCAAGTGTTAGATGTTTTAAACCACCCCGGCAAAAATTCAAAGAATTTTTGCCACCCCTCCAAGGGAGGGGAATTTTTATATCTCTAATAATTAGTTTCTAATTATTTCCTAATACTTTATTAATAGCTATTGGAAAAATTTCATATTCGATTTTATGAACTTTTTCTGCTAAAGTTTCGAGAGTGTCGTTTTCTGTGACTTCGAATGATTTTTGGAGGATTGCTTCTCCTTCATCGATTCCTACGGTTACAAAATGAACAGTTGCTCCGCTTTCTTTTTCTTTAGCTTCAATTATCGCATTGTGAACATGATGTCCCCACATTCCTTTTCCACCGTATTTTGGAAGTAAGGCTGGATGAATATTGATAATTTTATTTTCCCAACTTTCCACGAACTCAGGTTTGAGGATGGATAAAAATCCTGCCAATACAATTAAATCTGTATTTTTCGGAATGATTTTACCCAAGTCACTGCTGAAGTTTTTTCCTCTCGGAATCAACACAGTTTCTATGTTATGTTTTTTTGCTCTTTCAAGCCCGTAACATTCTCTGTCGGCAACAACTAAAGATACTTTTGCATTCTGGATTTCTCCGCTGTCAATAGTATCAATAATTCTCTGAAGATTGGTTCCTGAACCTGAAACGAGTATAACTAAGTTTTTCATTTTTATTTTATGAGCCTTGTCAAGGTTTTGACTGTTATTAACTAGCCCCGATTGAAGCGGCATCCTTTTGTGTAGCGAAGCGGAACAAAAGATATAGCGGAAAGCGGGATTAAGCTCCTAAAATTTCAAATCAATCTTTTCGCTTCCTTCAGTGATTTGTCCGATTTCGTAAGCGTCATCTAAAAGATGTAATACTTTTTCAGCATGTTCCGGATCAACAACAACGATCATTCCGACACCCATATTGAAGGTTCCGAACATTTCTTCACGAGCGATGTTTCCTCTTTTTTCAAGCTCCAACATTACGCTAGGAATCTGAATTTTTGAGGCATCGATTGTAGCACACAATCCGTCACCGATGATTCTTGGGATATTTTCGTACAAACCGCCCCCTGTAATGTGAGCAATTCCTGAAACTTCCACTTCTTCGATTACGCTGTGAATATCTTTAAAATATAATCTTGTAGGCACCAAAAGTGTCTCGTACAAAGGTTTCCCTTCAAATTCTTCTTCGAAATTCGGGAATATTTTTCTTACCAAAGAAAATCCGTTTGAGTGAAATCCTGCACTTGGTAAAGCGATGATTTTATCTCCTGTTTTGATTTTCGAACCGTCAATAATCTGGTCTTTTTCAACAATTCCTACACAGAATCCTGCAACATCGTAATCTCCAGGCTGATACATTCCAGGCATCTCGGCAGTTTCACCACCAATCAATGCACAGTTGTTGTCTTTACAAGCTTTTACCATTCCTAAAACGATCTCTGCAGCGATTTCGGAATCCAGTTTTCCGCAAGCTAAATAATCAAGGAAAAACAAAGGTTTTGCACCGTGACAAAGAATGTCGTTGGCACACATTGCGAAGCAGTCTACCCCAATAGAATCGTATCTTTTTGAGTCTAAAGCAACTTTAAGTTTCGTTCCTACTCCGTCAGTTCCTGAAACCAAAACCGGGTTTTTGTAACCACCGATTTCGTAAAAAGCACCGAAGCTTCCCAAATGATTCAATACATTGGAGTTGTGCGTTTCGCCCACCGCTTTTTTGATTTTATCAACGGTTTTGTAACCTTCTTCTTTGTCTACACCTGCAGATTTGTAAGTATTGCTCATAGTATGTAATGTAACAATGTATCAGTTTAGCAATCTAACAATGTTTTCACTTGTAATGATGGTAAATTGGTACAATTTATTTTTAATTATCTAAATAAAAAAGCCGACAATCTTGGTCGATTATCGGCTGATGTTTTATCTGAGAGTTTCAGAGTCCACAGTTTTTCCATAAACTGAAAAACATTCTTTGAAAGTGGACTGAATCTTCATTCTTTTTTCTTTTTGCAAAGATATTAATTTTATGTTAATATTCAAATGCTATTTTTCTAAGATTGTTTCAAGAGCAGAAATCTTTGCTATTTTTTCTCTTAACTCACTGTCTTTCTCTGCATTAGAAATCTTTTGATTTTCTTTATCAAAGTTATCATTAAAGAAAGGAAGCGTAAAAGTGTCTACAATATTTCCGCCATGCAAAGGAAAACGCTTTTCGGCAGCTTCTAAAACGCCTAAACCACCTCTTCCACCGGGAGCTGTCGCCATTAGTAACATTGGTTTTTCGTTCCAGACTGCTCTTTGTTTGATTCTTGATGTCCAGTCGAAAACGTTTTTGAATGCTGTTGAGTATGTTCCGTTATGTTCAGATAAAGAAACTAAAAGTACATCTGCGCCATCAATTTTTGAAGCGAAATCAATTGCTTGTCGTGGAACGCCGTTTTCTACTTCTCTTTGGTGCTTGTAGATGGGCATTTCAAAATAGTTCATGTCTACGATTTCTATTTCTGCATTTTCGAACAATGTTGTGGCGTAAGTTACTAATTGTCTGTTGATTGATGTATCGGAATTGCTTCCTGCTATGGCTAGGATTTTCATTTATGTAATTATTTTTAAGTTATATCGATTATTTTAAACCACCCCGTCAAAAAATCGAAAATTTTTCGCCACCCCTCCAGAGGAGGGGAATTGAGGAGAGGAATTTTTGTAGTGCGAAAATATTATTTTTTATTTTAAATATGATGGTAAATCCATAGGAACTTCCATCAATAGGATCTCGGTGTCTTCTACCGCTTCAATGTTGAAACTTTGGGTGTCCCAGATTCCTAAACCATCTTTTTCGTTTAAGATTCTGTCTCCCACTTTTGCACTGCCTTTTAAGACAAATGCGTAAACGCCATTTCCTTTTTTATTGATGGTATAGTTTTTACCGTTTCCTTTGGTGAAATTAGCCAGATTAAACCATGCATCCTGATGAATCCAAACTCCGTCATCGTTCTTATTTGGAGATAAAATCTGCTGGAATCCGTTGATTTTTTCTCCGTCTTTAATGCTTTTCTGGTCATATCTTGGTTCAACATTTTCTTCTCTCGGGAAAACCCAGATTTGTAAGAATTTTACAGCTTCATCTTTATTTTGATTGTATTCGCTGTGCATTACACCGGTTCCTGCGCTCATTACCTGAATTTCTCCTTTTCTGATTACCGCAGTCGTTCCCATAGAGTCTTTATGCTCTAAATTTCCTTCCAACGGAATTGAAATGATTTCCATGTTTTTGTGAGGGTGCGTTCCGAAACCCATTCCTTGAGAAACGGTGTCGTCATTTAAAACTCTCAACACTCCGAAGTTGGATCTTTCTCTGTTTTGATAGCCTGCAAAACTGAAGGTGTGATAAGAATTTAACCAACCGTGATCTGCGTGACCTCTAGAATCTGCTTTGTGATATACTGTTTTCATATTTTTATTATTTATTTGTTACTTAATTATTGTTGCTATTAATTATGATACAAATGTACAGCTTGCAGATTCCGGAAATATTGACGTAAGATAAGAAAGGTTTTGTGGTGAATTGTCAAGCGTCAATTTTCTTTTAAGTGAATTTTATTGTTGAATCTTTATAATTAAATTTTGGCTAAAGCCAATTTCCCAGCAACATAAAGAAAGCGGACTAAAGTCCGCTTCTATTGATTTTTTCACTGTTTTTAATTGCTTTTTATTTTTTAGAAGATTTTAATTCCTGTAACAAAACATCTTCTAACGCAGATTTTTCTGAAACCACTTTGTCCGAAACATCATTTGGAATCGTCATCGAGAGAACGTACTGTTTTACTTTCCAGCTTCCGTTTATTTTTTCTAAAACTCCGGAGCCACGGCAGATTTTCATTTGAGTATCTAATAATTCGTCAAACCAAGCCAGTTTTCCGTCTTTGCTGAAATAGATATTTCTTTTCAAGGACGTAAAATTCCAAGTCTTTTTTTTGTCAAAATGAGGTTTTGCCCAGGTTTTAAATTCTTTTTTATTCCAGATTTCCGTTGCATCGGTTCCGATAAACGTAGATTCATCAGCAAAAAAACTGAAGTATTTCTCAAATTCCGCATTGGCAGCAGCAACGTTGAAATCATCAAGCATTTTTGAAATGGCTGTTTTTTCATTTTCAAATTTTGCTTCTTTAGATTGCGCTGAAAAGTTTGAAAAAGCAAATAGAAAGATTGTTAAAGCAAAGAAAAATTTTGTTCTATTCATAATCATAATTTTCTTTAAATATAATTAAATTTAAGATTCGACCAATTCCATACGTTTTGCAATCCTGTTTGCTAACCAACTTACATAAAACAACTGAAAACTGTGATAAATCATTACAGGAAGCAGAAATAAAACTTTTTGTTCGTCCGGAATCCCTAAAACCAAGAGAAACAAACTTCCGTGAACCAAGGATTTTTTTGAGCCGCAGAATGTTGTCGTAATAATATCTTTAGGTTTAAAGTGTAATCTTTCAGCTAAAAATTTAAGAATATAATAAACTGCAAAGAACAGGAAAACCACACTGAAAGCCAAAATCACAAATACCAAAGAAGGAACAGAAGCAAAAATATTTTCTATAAATGCGCTTGAAAAACTTTCGTAGACAATCAATAAAATAATCAGTCGGTCAAATTCTGCGATAACATTTGAATACTTTGTTACCCATTTTTTTAAAAAGGATTTAATAAAACTCCTAAGATAATTGGGAGAAGAACTTTTAGTAGTAGTTGTTCAATAATTTCTGTCTGATTAGCATCTTCGCCATTTGAAGTCAGGAAAAAACTCATCAAAAGCGGTGTCATTATAATTCCTATTAAACCAGAAATTGACGCATTAAAAATGGCTGAAGTTACATTTCCTTTCGCAATAGAAACCATCACAACCGAAGACGAAACCGTTGATGGTAAACTTGCAAGAAAAAACACTGAAAGCCAGATATTGTAGTATTGAGAAACTTTTACAAACGGATAAAATAGTAAAACCAATAAAGGAAACAAGATAAATGTTCCAGATTGAATCAGCAAATGTAATTTCCAGTTGGAAACATCTTTCACCACTTCTTTTAAATTTAATTTTAAACCATATAAAAGAAAAATTCCGGCAATTCCCCAATCGATAAATGCAGAAAGATTAAAATATCGACTGTAAGAGGGTTGAAATGGAATTAGGTTAGCGAGCAAAACCATTACAATTAATAAAAAAAGAAAAGTATTTTGCTTGGTGAAAATTTTAGAAATCAACTTCATAATCATCGTTTTAAAATAAATTTTTAATACATGAAAAAAAATATAGAAAGTCTTTTTTACCGCAAAAGAAATAATTGAAAAAAGAGAAATTCAAAAAGTTTACAAAATGTAAAATTTTCATTTATAATTTGTTTTGCTAGCTTTTGAATACCTTATTTCATCAAAAAATATTTTGTCTCTTTTTTGGTAAAAATATCATGTAGTAAAATAAAAATCCTTAAAGTTTTTGGCTTTAAGGACTATAAAATTACGAATTATTTATTTTATGGGCTTTATGGAAACGGCAAAACCTCCACTTCGAACCATTTTAAAATTGATTTTAGTTTTACTGTTAATCTGTTTTTTGTAAATATTATAACTCTGAGGATTGTTTATGTAATCTGCATCTTTTCCATCTTCATAAATGGTTGCTTCATATTTTTTTCCTTTATCTAAAAATGAAAAATCTACGGTGTATTCCCTCTTGTTTTCATCCGTAATTCCACCTACGAACCAATCTTCAGTTCCTTTCGCTTTTCTTGCCGTAATCACGTAATCTCCCGGTTCTGCCGAAAGTATTTTGGTATCATCCCAATCTGCCGCCACATCTTTGATGAATTGAAAAGCATCCATGTGTTTTTTGTAGTTTTCAGGTAGATCTGCAGCCATCTGCAAAGGCATGTACATTGTTACGTACAACGCCAACTGTTTTGCCAAAGTAGTTTTCACAAAACGTTGATCTCCCGGAAAATAATAATCTAATTTGGTCTGGAAAATTCCCGGTGTATAATCCATAGAACCGCCCATCCATCTTGTAAACGGAAGAATCGTCTGATGGTCTGGATTATTTCCTGCAAATGCTTCGTATTCTGTTCCGCGAGCGGCTTCTGCTGAAATATAATTCGGATAGGTACGGCTTTCTCCTCCCGGACGCACCGATTCATGAGAATTGACCATGATTTTATAGTCATTGGCTTTTTCTACGATTCTGTAGTAATGATTAATCGTCCATTGCGAATAATGATGCTCTCCTCTTGGAATAATATCACCAACATATCCAGTTTTAACAGACGTGTAGCCATATTTATTCATCATTTGAAAAGCCTGATCTGCCCATCTTTCATAATTGGTTGCCGAACCCGAAGTTTCATGGTGCATGATTAATTTTAAACCTTTAGATTGAGCATATTCATTCAGCATTTTAATATCAAAATCAGGATAAGGCGTCAGGAAATCAAAAACATATTCTTTTGAATGACCGAACCAATCTTCCCAACCAACATTCCAACCTTCAATTAAAAGTCCTTGGAAACCATTTTCGGCGGCAAAATCGATATATTCTTTAACTTTTGTATTATTGGCTCCATGTTTTCCGTTGGGTGTTAATTTAGAAAAATCGGTTACTCCAAGATGCACATTATCTGCTGTAGAATAAGCCCACTGCGATTTTCCGATAATCATTTCCCACCAGACTCCCATGTATTTTGTAGGTTTTATGTAAGAAGTGTCGGTATATTTAGTAGGTTCATTTAGATTAAAAAGCATTTTAGAATCCATCAAATCTTCAGCTTTTGGCGAAACAATAATGGTTCTCCAAGGAGTCACAGAAGGAGTCTGAATATATCCTTTTGCGCCTTGTCTATCTGCCGTAAGATGAGTTTTAAATTTAAAATTCTGAGCATAAACTTCAAGATGAGACGCTGGATAATTTAAAACTGCTGCTTCTGCAATATTTATGTAAAGTGCGGGTTTAACTCCGGTATAACCAAGATTAACTTCTTTCTTTAGCATTAACGGTGACTGAACTGCATTTTTAATTAATTTCTGAGATGCATTAGAATCAAAAGCTTTATCCCATTTTTGCGGAATTTCAGAGATATTGGTTTCCTGATATTTGTATTCCTGAGAATCGTAATCGGCAACCATCCACCAAGCTTTCATGTCGGTTGGAAAATCAAACTCTGTATCTTCTTCCCTGATGACAAAATAATTCAAATTTTTCTGCTGTGGAAACTCATATCTGAAGCCCAAACCATCATTAAACAATCGAAATTTAACCACAATACTTCGGTCGGTTGAATTTTGATTCAGCGTAACCGCCAATTCATTATAATGATTAATGTAATTTTTCTTTTCGCCTAAAACTGGTTGCCAGGTTTCATTTTTTGAATCCCTTTTCTCAGAAGTTTTAACGAAATCATTATTCAAATCAAATTTCGCATCTTCAGTTTTAGCAATTTCTGAAGCAAATGTTACCGAAGTATCTTTAAAAAGTCTTAATCCTAACTTGGAATCTTCAACAACCGTAGATCCGTTGTATTTTAAATTGTAAAAAGGAACTCCGTTTTTCAACTGGAAATTCATTTCAAATTTTCCGTCAGGAGATTTCAGAGACTGCGCATTCAAACCTGTAAACATCATCGAAAGCAAAACTGCGCTTGTTGTAATTTTCATCTTATTGAATTTTATAAAGTTTAAAAATAAAAAATTACCATCAACAATTAGTAATAAATCAAATAAAGATTCTTAACCGTTGTGCATTTTGAAAAATTGCAATATTGGATTCGTCAATTCGAGTGTTTTTTCGTAACAAAGTGGAGAAAAAATGTATCGAGAATAGATTTATCTTCAAAATTACAAACTTCTCGATACGATTTTTTTTCAAAAATCTACTCCTTTAGATTTGTAAAAAGAAAATTGATACTTTTATTAAGAAGAGACAAGTGTTTAAGTAAACTAATAATCACTCCGAGCAAAACTCATAGTTCGATTAAGACTTAAACACTTTCTTATCAAAAAACTCAGATAGAAATTCGGGATTGGAGCCCATTATTAAGGAGTTGAGATGATGATAAGTTTCTCTTTCAATTAATCAAAACAAATTTATGGAAAAAGTTTTTATTGGAATTGACATTAGTAAACTAACTCTGGATGTTTTCGTTAAGGGAGGTTCTAAAACACAGCATTATCAAATTGAGAATAATTCGAAAGCTATCAAAAAGTTTTTCAAAAGTTTCTCCAATACTGCAGATACCGTTGTAGGAATGGAAAATACAGGAAGGTATAATTTTGAACTTTACGAAGTTCTAAGTAATATGGACCTTTTAGTTTTTGTTATAAATCCACTTCATTTAAAGAAAAGCATCGGTTTTTTAAGGGGTAAGAATGATAAACTCGACAGTCAGAGAATTTGTATTTTTTTGGAGAAAAACCACATGGATTTAGAGCCTTGGATTGCTAAATCTTCAGAGATTCAAAAGATAAGTTTACTCAATGCAGAACGTAGACACAGAGTAAAAATAAAAGCAGGTTTATTAAGACAGATGAAAGATTTAAGCTTTCTTAAAAATCATACAGATAAGGAAATTATAAAACTTAATAAACAATTGATTTTACTTTTAGACAAGCAGATTAAAACAGTTGAGAAAAAGATGGTAGAGATTATTGAATCGAATGTAGAATTGAAGGATCAATATAAAAGAATACAGACTGTCCCAGGTGTTGGAAAAGTATTGGCTACTATGCTAATTGTTAAAACTAATGGATTTACAGAGATTCAATCGGCAAGAAAGATGGCTTGTTATTCAGGGGTAGTTCCGTTTGATCATCGCTCAGGTTCATCAATCTATTACAAACCTCGAGTCTCTACGATGGCTGATAAGGAATTAAAAAAGATTTTACATTTAGCTGCGTTGAGCTCCATAAGATTGAAAAATGATCTCGCTTCATATTTTCAAAGAAAGGTTTTAGAGGGAAAGAATAAAATGTCTGTCTTAAATGCAATTAGAAATAAAATCATACACAGAGTTTATGCTTTGATAAAAAATAATTCTGTGTATAAAAATAATTTGCTTATGTCATAGAAATCGAACTGACGAAAGTACTTTAAAATGCACAATGAGTAAAGATTATTTTTATCTCTTATATAAATCTTTGTATCCCGAAAATAAGTGAAAAGGCTTTGTTCATCATAAATTTTTCACTGCATTTATTTCTCTTTGTTTTGCCTTGTTTTTAAAATTATCGTAAGGTTAGATAAAGTCTTTTTCTAAAAAAAATTATTTTAAGGTAAACAAAGCCACTTCGTTGAATAAAGAAATACAAAGGCTTTAATTGTAAATAAAGTATATTTAAAAATATATTAAAGACAATACACTAAGCTAATTCAGGAATTTTGGCAGATTATCTTTATCTTTGCAGACTTAAAACTATACTATAAATGTCAAACAGAAAGATGATTACGGCGGCTTTGCCTTACGCAAACGGACCGGTTCATATTGGGCATTTGGCGGGAGTTTACATTCCTGCAGATGTTTACGCTAGATTTCAGAGAAGATTGGGAAAAGATGTTGCTTTTATCTGTGGATCAGATGAGCACGGAATTCCTATTACCATAAGAGCTAAAAAAGAAGGAGTTACACCACAGGATATCGTCGATAAATATCATGAGATCATCAAAAAATCGTTCTCAGATTTGGGAATTTCCTTTGATGAATATTCGAGAACAACTTCACAAAACCACCGAGAAACAAGTCAGGATTTTTTTAAAGTGCTTTACGAAAAAGGAAAGTTCACAGAAGAAATGTCTGAGCAGTATTTTGACGAACAGGCAAATGAATTCTTAGCTGACCGTTACATCGTAGGAACTTGCCCGAACTGTGGCAACGAAAACGCTTACGGAGATCAGTGCGAGAGATGTGGTTCTACCCTTTCTCCTTCAGAATTGATCAATCCAAAATCAATGTTGAGCGGAAACATTCCTATTAAAAAAGAGACTAAAAACTGGTATTTACCTTTAAATGAATATGAAGATTTCTTAAATGAATGGATTATCGAAGGTCACAAAGACGACTGGAAACCCAATGTTTACGGACAGGTAAAATCTTGGTTGACTGACGGTTTAAAACCTCGTGCAATGACCAGAGATTTAAATTGGGGCGTTCCTGTTCCACTTCCTAATGCAGACGGGAAAGTGCTGTACGTTTGGTTTGATGCACCGATTGGATATATTTCTTTCACAAAAGAATGGGCTGAGAAAAACGGAAAAGACTGGAAAGATTACTGGCAGAGTGAAGAATCTGATTTAGTTCATTTTATCGGAAAAGATAATATTGTATTCCACTGTATTATTTTCCCTGCGATGATGAAGGCTCACGGAGATTTCAAAATGCCGAAAAACGTTCCCGCTTTTGAATTTTTGAATCTTGAAAACGATAAAATTTCAACTTCAAGAAACTGGGCAGTTTGGGCACACGAATATGTGGAAGAATTTCCTGGACAGCAGGATGTTTTGCGTTACGCATTGCTTTCATCAGCTCCTGAAACAAAGGATAATAACTTTACTTGGAAAGATTTTCAGACGAAGAACAATTCTGAGTTGGTTAATAAATTCGGAAATTTTATTAATAGGGTAATTACTTTTACCAATAATAATTTTGAAGGAAAAGTTCCAAATGGGATTTTAGATGATAATAGCAAAACAGCGATTAAAACTGCAATAGAAAAGGTGGGATACCATCTGGAAAAATATGAATTCAGAAATGCTTTAAATTCATTTATGGAACTTGTTGATTATGGTAATCAATATCTTCAAAATGCAGCACCTTGGAATACGATAAAAACTAACCCAGTTGAAGCAGGACAAACTATGTTTGTTGGAGCTCAAATTGCAGCGGTTGTAGCACAATTATGTGAACCGTTTATGCCATTCTCAGCGGAGAAATTATTTGGTTATTTCAATATTAAGAAAAAGAATTGGGAAGATTTCCAAAACTCGGAAGTTCAAATTGAAGCTGGGCATAAGATTGAAAATGCTCCCTTATTATTTACTAAAATTGAGGATAGTGTTATCGAAGCTCAGATTCAAAAATTAGAAAATACAAAACAAAGCAATAAAAAAACAAACCCTAACGCCAACCCAATGAAAGACGAAATACAGTTTGATGATTTCACGAAAATCGACTTAAGAACAGCAACAATTTTAACTGCTGAAAAAGTAGAAAAAGCTGATAAGTTATTAAAACTAACCGTTGATACAGGTGTTGACGTTAGAACAGTAGTTTCAGGAATTGCAGAAAGCTTTACCGCTGAAGAAGTAATCGGAAAGCAGGTGATGATTTTATTGAATCTTGCTCCAAGAAAAATCAGAGGAATTGAATCTCAGGGAATGTTGTTACTGACTACAAAAGCTGATGGGAAATTATCTTTTGTGACGCCGGATGAAACGGTGGAGAATGGTATTGAGATAGGATAATTTCTAAATCTTAAATATATCAATGGGCATTTTCTGATGCCCATTTTTTCTGAATAATGGTCAAAAGAAATGTTTTAAGTAAACTCTCCAATAAGGAACTGGAAAATTATTTAACCCCCGAAAACCGCTTCGTTCCTGAAGCTGTTCAGATGGCATTTGAAATCCTTGAAGAAAGGGGACGGATTTTCAATGAATCAGAAAAAACCAACATTCAGAATATTATTCAGCAAAAAATAGAAACTGAGGCAGCAAAAAAGCACGAAGAAACAGAAAAGTGGAAAGATCATATCACAAATGATCCATCCGCTGTCAAACTATATTCAAGAACATTGATTTTGGTTTCAAGCTTTTTTTTGGGAACATTTTATGGAGCAGTTTTATTAAGTTTAAATTTCTTAAAATTAAAAAAATACGTTCCCGCTGTTTTCACTTTTCTGTTTGGAACGATTTATCTTCCGTTACAATATTATGTTTACAATTTTTTAGTTGAAAATAATTTGGTAACTTCATCAAGATACAGCCCAGAAACATTTCCTATCATTTTAGGTCCAATAATTTTGATTATAATTTGGGTGACTACAATGCCCAAGAGAATCGTGTATAGATCCCAATCTTACTTGTTCCCTATTCTGTTTGCAGTTGTCATGTTATTTCTGATTTTCAACAATTATTACGGGTTATTTTCAAGTTATTTTTTAATGAGATTTTCAGAATAGAATTTTGTGAATAGTAGATAATCATTTAACTGAACTTAAAACGAAGTTAAACTTAAATTTTCTTATATCCTTAATAGACCTTAATGTTTAAAAGAAGCATTGGAGATTGCTTCGCTATGCTCGCAATGACATGGGTTTTATTTTTTAGTCAGTTTTGCCAAATAAGAATCCTCATCCTGCAAAATCATTTCAATTTTAAAACCATTATTTACTGCCGCATTTTGCAAAGTATTAAAATCAAGATACAACCATTTAATCGGGTCTTCAGACTCGCCTTTATAGTGAACCACATAATCTAGTTCACCATAATATCCATTCGCCGGAATCAAAACTCCGCCATCTTCATCAACATCAAACATATACAAAATATCAGTGCTGTCAATAAGAATTTGTCCGTTTTTATTTAATAACGAATGAAGTTTTTGAAGGTAAATATCAATCACGTTTAGGCTTTGGAAAATTCCCGTTCCATTCATTAAAAGAAGAATCGTGTCAAAAGTTTCACCCGAAAATTCAAGCATATTCTGAGCAACTGTTTTCTGAATTCCTCTCAATTGGCAAACTTCAATCGACTTTGGTGAAATATCTAAAGCGGTAACATCTAAATTCCTTTCATTCTGAAGATAAAGTGAATGCGAACCCGCTCCTGCTCCGATGTCGAGAACTTTTCCCTGAGCTAATTTCAAAGCTTTTTTTTCGATTTTATTCATCTCTTCAAAATCTCTGAAAAGATAGTCCACCGGAAGTTCATCGAGTTCGGAAATTGAAGTTTCAGTCTGCAGATCTTCAGGATTTTCGTTTTTAAAATAATCCCAGATTGCGCGTCCCATTAAGTCTTTCATGCTGAATTTTATTGGAGCAAAGATAAAGGTTTCATTAACAAAGTATTATTTTTTTAACATCGAATTAGTAACCATTTATGTGAAATAGTTATCTTTACTTTAGTAATAAAATTATCTCTTAACATCAATATTTATTTTAAATAAATGGAAAAATGGACACCTATTACATTAAATGAATTATTTGATGAAATTCAAAAGACTGAAACTGATCTAAATGGACAATTTTGGAACTTTTGGGAATTAATAAAAATTGATCCTGTAAAATGGAATGAAAAAGATTATGGAAATATGGGCGGTGGTTTTTGGGTAGTTGCAATCTGTGGAACTAAGGTAATTTGGTATAATGATATTGAAGAAGGTTTTAATATTTCCACCTACAAAACAATTGGCGAAATTGATGAATATTGGTGTAATCAGGATGAGCTTAATATCGCAGTAAAAAAAATGTTTGAATTAATTACTTTTGGAGGGAATATATCCGGACGGGCGCGAGCTTCATTCTAATTCTTGTATCGCCATCATCCACATTTTCTATTTTTAACCCATTCCATTCCTACAAAAATTCCCTAACTTGTCTTTTCTAAAAAACGAGATTCATCTCATGACAGATAAACAATTTAATTTTCAACAGGGTTTTACATTCAGCAAACACGTTCCGGAAGAAATATCGCATTTTGACCGTGTTTTTGATGTGTTCAAAGACTTGCTGACCCACACTTCGGGCGATATTGAGGAAGCTTTTGAGTGGCTCGATATGCTCGATAAAGAATATGATATTTTCACCGACGAATATACACTTGAAGACTTTGAAGAAGACCTCAGAAAACGAGGTTACATCAAAAAAGAAGACGATTCCGAAGATGGAAATACCGGAACCGGAAAAGGTAAAAACATTCTCACAGCCAAACTTGAAGCAGCTTTGCGTGAATATGCTTTAGACCAAATTTTCGGAAAACTTAAAAAAAGCGGCATCGGAAATCACAGAACCAACAAATCCGGAGTCGGTGACGAACGTGATGGCGAAAATCGAAACTTCCAATACGGAGACGATTTATCAACGGTCAATATGACAGAAAGTCTGAAAAATGCCCAGATCAACAACGGAATTGCAGACCTTCGAATGACCGAAGACGACCTCATCGTAGAAGAAACCAAGCACAAAGCGCAGATGAGCACGGTTTTGATGATCGACATCAGTCACTCGATGATTTTATATGGAGAAGATAGAATCACTCCAGCCAAAAAAGTTGCGATGGCTTTGGTGGAACTCATAAAGCGAAAATATCCAAAAGATTCCATCGACATCATTGTCTTCGGAAACGAAGCGTGGCCAATTAAAATCAAAGACCTTCCCTATTTGCAGGTCGGTCCGTATCACACGAATACGGTTGCAGGATTGGAGCTGGCAATGGATATTCTTCGCCGAAAAAGAAATACCAACAAGCAGATTTTCATGATTACCGACGGTAAACCAAGCTGTCTGAAATTGCCTAATGGTGAATATTACATGAACAGTGTCGGACTCGACCAAAGAATCGTAACCGAATGTCTCAACAAAGCTGCTCAGGCAAGGAAACTGAAAATTCCAATTACCACATTTATGATTGCCCAGGATCCTTATCTCCGTCAGTTTGTGAATGCTTTTACCGCCCAAAATAAAGGAAAAGCTTTCCTGACAGGACTTTCAGGTTTGGGACAGATGATTTTTGAGGATTACGAGAAGAATAGGATTAAGAGGATTTAAGAAGAGCCAAGGCAAAAGTAAAAGGTTAAAAGTAAGATTCACCTCTATCAAATACTATTACTTGACTTTAGAAACATTGTGATCTTTGCTGAGTGAAACGCCTTTGCGAACAAAAAATAAGACAGTTAGTAGTAAAAAAAATCTTCGTGGACTTTGCGTTAAAATAATTTCCAACAAAGCGTACGTATTTAATAGAAATAATTACATCATTAAAACAAATGAAAAACGATACAACATTTAAAGAATTAAAACAATCAGGATATACAGACAAAACCATTAATCAGGAAATTCAGGCGAATTTGATTGCGAAAATTAAAGCGAAAGAACCTGTATTTGAAGGACTTTGGGGTTATGAAGATTCTGTGGTTCCGCAATTGAAAAAGGCAATTTTAGCGGGACATCACATCAATTTATTAGGGTTGCGCGGACAGGCAAAAACCCGAATCGCAAGAAGCATGGTCAATCTTTTGGACGAATACATGCCGATTGTAAAAGGTTCGGAAATCAATGACAGTCCGTTTCAGCCGATTTCAAAATTTGCGAGAGATCTTATCGCAGAATTGGGTGATGAAACTCCGATTTCGTGGGTTCACCGTTCGAACCGTTTCTTTGAAAAACTGGCAACTCCGGATGTGAATGTTGCCGATTTGATAGGTGACATCGATCCGATAAAAGCAGCAACTTTGAAACTTCCTTACTCGGACGAACGTGTTTTGCATTATGGAATGATCCCAAGAGCGAACCGATCGATTTTTGTGTTGAATGAATTACCCGATTTGCAGGCGAGAATTCAGGTTTCTCTGTTTAATATTTTGCAGGAAGGCGATATTCAGATTCGTGGATTTCAGTTGAGAATGCCTTTGGATATTCAGTTTGTGTTTACCGCAAACCCAGAGGATTACACCAACCGTGGAAGTATTGTTACGCCTTTGAAAGACAGAATCGGGTCGCAGATTTTCACGCATTATCCTAAAACAATTGAATTGGCAAAGCATATTACCGAACAGGAAGCGCAGGTTTCTGCAGAAGATAGAGCGCAGATTCAAATTCCTGATTTAGCGAAAAATCTTTTGGAAGAAGTCGCTTTCGCAGCTCGTGACAGCGAATATGTAGATGCGAAAAGTGGGGTAAGTGCAAGATTAACGATCAGTGCAATGGAAAATTTGGTCGCAGCGGCTAAACTTCGTTTAATAGAAACAGATGCCTCAAAAACCATTGTTCGTTTATTGGATTTTATGTCGATTATTCCGTCAATAACCGGGAAAATTGAATTGGTGTACGAAGGTGAGCAAGAAGGCGCAGATTATGTCGCAAAAATATTAATCGACAAAGCAGTAATGATTCAGTTTGAAAGCATTTTCCCAAGAATTTCTAAACTTGAAAAAGAAGGCATCAAAACTCCATACACTGATTTGATTAAATGGTTTAATAAAAATCATTTGGAACTTAATTATACTGATACTGACGAGGAATTCTACAGCAAGCTCAACAGCATTGCTCCATTGACAACCGTAATTGAAGAAAACGCTTCAGAATTGAGCACAGAAGACAAAAACTTCTGCAAAGAATTGGTTTTATGGGCATTGACCATCAGCAAGAAATTAGATAAATCTGAAAATTCTAATGCTTATACTTTTGATTCTGCAGATATCGGGCAATATTTGAGGAATTAGAATAGATGTCATTTTAAAATAATTAATCCCTTGAATTTTCTTCAGGGGATTTTTGTATAATATCAAGTATATTTTTTGCGAATAGAAGTACAGATTATCATAAAATACTTCTTTTCATCATATTATTTATTTTAATTTTGATCCTAACGATAGATTTTTAAGATCGGTATCACTTATGATGAGAAACGTCATTGCAAGGGTGCGACAAGATTTCCCGCTTTCCGGAAAGTTCATTACTAGGGTGCGACAGGCTTTCCCTTCTTCCGGAAAGTTCGTTGCAGGGGTGCGAGAAACTTTCGAGGTAACCGGGAAAGCTTGTCGCAGGGGTGCAGAGACATTTTCCGAGTGGTTTTTCTTACTTTTGAGGCTATTCATCTTTTGCTTTCATCAACTCTTTATCTTTTTTATTTTTTTTGTTTTCATTGCTAAAAACCTCATAGGTTTCGAAAACCTATGAGGTTTGAAATTTCAAGCATAATTAAACAGGATGATATTGCAGTTAGAATAGGCCTTCTCCACAATGACAAAAGAGCTTAACACGACCATTCCCCTCCTAGGGAGAGGTGGCGAAAATTCTGAAAGAATTTTTGACGGGGTGGTTTCAAAACGCACGTCTTAAAATGAATAGGCAATAGTCAATTTTTCAAAACCCATACCAATGGACAAACCACTTCCCTAGCCCCGATAGAAACGGCATCCTTTTTTGGGATTGGCGGAACGAAGAGGAGACAATTCCAAAAAAGATATAGTGGATAGCGGGATTGAGCTCCCAAAAAATATCAGTAATAAGTAATGGGCGATGAGTAATTTCTTAAAAGTAAAGCCCCGCTTTAAGAACAAAACGAGACTTTACGGGTAAAAACAAGGTTTCTTTATAAAGCAGGACCAGCTGCGCCTTTGATGTCTTCTTCTAATTTTTTTCTTTCTCGCTCTCTTCTTCTGGCGATGACCGATTTTCCGTTGAGGATTCTTATGACTCTTAAATATTCTGTACGTTTTCCGAAATGATGGGTAATCACGTAAAGCATTACTCCGAAACCGGCGACAATGATGTAGCCGAATATTTTTTTATTAGCGGAAATGATGGCATTGAGCTGAATGGTTTTCATATTGGTAGCAACGGTTTGTGGCGTGATGGTCATCCCGTCCATATAGACTGCCAAATCTCCTAAACTGACGATTTGAAACTGATATTGAAACCAAGAAAACAATGCTGAGAAAAATCCTACCGCAAGGAAGGTTCGCCATACCAAAACCAATCCTATGGCCGCCAGCATTTCGTTGAGTTCGAGTTTGTCTAAAGTATAATACCAAACCGAAATGAAGAGTGAACACATTCCGTAGCCTTTCAGAAACATCGGCAGGTACCAGCTTTCGTAGTTGAATTCGAGTACCATCGAAAAATACATAATGATTGCATAAGCCGTCATTGCTGAGAAGCCCGAAAAGATGAACATTTTAAGCGGTCTTTCTTTTTTAAACCAGAATACAGCGATGATTCCGGCTAAAAGTAATCCGGGGATCATCATTAGATTGAGATTGGCATTGGTTAGTTGGTCGTAGCCCAAAACTCCGACTGAATAGATGTTTTGAATCGACGTTGTTCCTAAAAACATTCCGAGCAACAACAGCATAAACAGTCCGTTCAGCACATTACTTTTTGTGAAAATATGAAAGGAAATATAAGGTCTTTTTAAAGTCATCTGACGGATGGCCAATAAGGCAAAACTCACAAATGCTGCGATACTTGCGTTGATAATATTTTTTGAATTTAGCCAATCCTGCTGTTTCCCAAACGAAAATACATATGCGGAAAACATAAACGTTGATACAAAAAGAATAATGCTGAGCCAATCGATGTAGTGCAACGGAACTTTTAAAGCAAAATATTTATCGTGCATCAATACCCAACACAACAATGCCAGAACGAAACACAACACCGCAGCCAAAATAAAGAACTGCTGAAAGTTATATTGTATTGAAACTTCCACGGCATAATACGCTGATACCTGATTTAATATCAAAACAAATGTGTAGAAAACGCCGTAAAAAATTCCACGTCCGCCCAGCATTGCCATTAACGGAAGGAATAATTCGATGGTAATCATCATTTTTAAAAATCCGATAACCAGAGAGGTCATTACAATAACCATCGGTTCGAAAGTGGTTGCGTTGATATAACTTAATGCACCGAGAAGCACCAATAACATCACCAATTTATCACGGACTTTGAAACGCATTTTCATTCTTAAAACCACAGGCATACATGCTCCCATCCCAATGGTGGTGGCATAGTTTGCCCATAGGAAATATTCCTGCATCACGCCGGTTCCGCCCACGATAAAACTGATGTTTCCGGTGTAGACACCTCCCAACGGCATGACCACGATAAGCAGTAAAACCATCATCAGAAGCTGTACGGGTTTCGGAACCCAATCGCTGAAAAGACCTTTGTTGTACATAATTTTTATTTTTTGGCTGGAAGTTGGAAGATGGGTGCTGGAAATTTAAAGAGCAAAGTAAAAAGGCAAAAGAGCCAAGGTTTTGGAAGTGTTTAATAATATAATTATTGATTATTAAAACTTTCTCTTTAAAAAAAGTCGTTTTACTTGGACCACAGTACTTTTTACCTGGTTCTTTTTACTTTTCACTTGGCTCTTTAATAGAAACATTCATATTCATCCCCGCACTCAGTTTTGCCACATCTTCTTTTTTGTTGGAATCTGTGAACTCGATTCTTACGGGAATTCTCTGTTGCACTTTGATGAAGTTACCAGTTGAGTTATCTGTTGGAACACTAGAATATCTTGAACCTGTTGCTGCAGAAACGGCGGTTACCACACCTTCAAACTGTTTTCCACCTAAAGCATCGGCTGTCATCATTAACTTTTCACCAATTTTAATATTCGGCATTTGACTTTCCAAGAAGTTGGCTGTGACCCATTTTTGATTGTTTAAAACGATGGTCGCAACTTGTTGTCCGGGCTGAATTAACTGTCCTTCAGAAATCGTTCTTCTTCCCATCACACCGTCGTAAGGCGCTGTAATTACGGTGTACGAAAGATTGATTTTAGCCATATCCAAAGCGGCTTTTGTTCTTTTGATTTCAGCATCGTTAATTCCTAATTTGCTTTTCACTTCGGTTGTCGAAAGGTTGGCAGATTTCTTCTGATTGACCAAAGTTTCGTAGGCTGCTTTCTGCGCATCATATTCAGTTTTGGCTTGGTCAAACTGCTGTCTCGTAACTGCTTCTGCTGCCAAAAGGTTTTTGTATCTGCCTAAATTCTGTTCGGCATTCCATAATCTTGCTTTTGCTCCGGCGATGTTAGATTCCATCACACTGACGTTGTTGGAAACTGTATTTATTGAAGAACCTGTAGCCGAACGCTGAGCCAAAGCATTTTGATACGCTGCTTCCGCTTGCCCTAATTGGGTAATGATTTCACGGTCATCCAAAATGGCTAATGTATCCCCTTTCTTCACTTGTTGGTGTTCGATGAATTTTATTTCTTTAATGTAAGCCGAAACTCTGGTGTTGATTGGATTGATGAATTCTTCCACCTGAGCTGCTTCCGTATAGGTTTTGTCGCCGATGTGAAAGTATTGACGAATCAGCCAGAATAATCCGAAACCAATCAATGCAAAAACGATGATGTTTGAAATGATGGCTCTGATTTTATTCTTTCTGTTTTGTTTTTTCTTAGCTTCAGCACTTGAAATCACAGGTTTTACTGCTGGTTGCGGTTGTGTATCTTGAGTATTTTGTTCCTTATTTTCCATTGTTTTTGTTTTATATCTTTTTTGAACACGAAATTCTTAGAGTTTTTTATTATTAATGTCTTTTTGGTGTTTTACTTATAAAAGATTTTTTGTTTTATTTTTACACGCAAAGATTTAATGTTTGATACTTTTTATTTTTAGTGTGCAAAGGCAAATAAATTTGCTGCGCAAAGCTTATGCATCAGCTTAATAAAATCAACTTGTTGATTCATCTTTGCGCACTTAAAGCTATTTTCAACCATCTTAAAACTTTGCGTTAAAAAACATTAGTACGTTTAAAATGTTTCAATTATTACAGCGTCCCAGTAGATTTCAATAAATTGTAATATTGATATAGCACATTGATTTCCGCATTCGCAAAGTCCAGTTCAGATTGAAGTTTCTGATTTTGCGCATCAATCATTTCAGCCTGCACAGCCAATTGATTCAGGTATTTTGCTTCGGTGATTTTATAATTTTCTTCGGCTAATCTTTTCGCATCATTTAAAATATCTGCTTGTTGAATTGCTTCCTGATATTTCACGTAAGAAGCATTCACATTCATATCAATATTCTGCTGTGTCAAAGTCAAAGCGTCATTAGCCTGCGTTTTCTGCAGTTCGCCCAACTTTACTTTTTCTTTGGTTTTATATAAATTATCAATGTTGTAGCTTAAAGAAATTCCACCTTGCCAACCGCTTGCGTACATATCCAAAACAGGATTTCTATTGGTAATAGGTCTTTGTAAACTGTACCCACCGAAACCTGAAAGCGTCGGCATTCTGTCGGTTTTAATAATCTCAATATTTTTAGCGGCAATACCAATGTTGGTTTGTGCAGATTTCAATTGCGGATTGCTGTCATGAGCGAGATTTAAATAATAATCCATCCCAATTCCTGATTCTTTATTGCCTAAATTTTCAACAGGAATAATTTCTGTATCCGCAGGCAATCCCAAAGCAATATTTAAATTGTAATTAAGGATTTTCCTGTTGTTAGCTAACGTTAGAATTCCCTGATCTAAATTTTTAATCGCTAATTCAGCACGGATGACTTCATTTCTCGTCAGCATTCCCTGTTTGTAAAAATCGTTGATGTTCTTCAATCGTTGTTGAGCCAATTTTTTATTGTTTTCAAAAACTGATTGTTGATTAATAATCTTATAAACATCCAAATAATTAGAGATGACCAAAAATTTCACATCCTGTTTATTCTTTTCTAAATCCAGTTCAGAAAGCTGTTCACGAAGGCCCGCCAATTCGATAGATTTATTAACCAATCCACCTTTAAAAATAAGTTGAGTAGCCTGCACGCCATAAGTACTTCCGTAATGAGGCATCTCAATGGTTGTAGAATTGGAAAAATCTTTGTCAATTGCCACTACGTTTCCCAAATAAAATTGAGTCGTAGAAGCCGTTATCGTAGGAAGTTTTTGAAGTTTGGTAATATCAGTTTGTTGTTTAGCAATATTGATATTCTGTGAAGAAACTTTTAACTGGTAGTGATTCTGAAGTGCCAGTTCGGCGACTTCATTCGCTGTCATCTGTTTTATTTCTTGTGAAAAAAACAGCGCAGGAAAGATAGTCACTACAAGCGATAGTGCTGTTTTTATGTTCTTTGTCATTTTACCTTGTTTTACGAAGCAAAGTTACGACGACTGCAATCTCAAACAAATGTTTGAGATTTGGAAAAAGATGTTCAAATGTAGGATTTTAACCTTCGAACTGATTTCGGTATTGAGAAGGACTTACCTCCAAATGTTTCTTAAAAAAGTGAGAAAATGAATATTGGTCGCTGAATCCAAGGATTGTAGAAATCTCTGAAACAGGCTTTTTAGAAGAATTTAATAAAACTTTTGCCTCATTGATTACAATTAAAGCAATAATCTGACTCGCCGACTTTCCCGTAATCGCTTTTACAACCGATGAAAGATGTCTGGTTGTAATCGACTGTCTCTCGGCGTAGAATTCCACCGTTCTGTCATTATGATGATGAGAAGCCAAATCATTGAGAAAAATGAAAACAATCTCTTCCTGTCTCGACATTTGATTCATCGAGTTACTGTCCTCGCTGGATATAATTCCAGCCATTTGGTAACAGAAAACCGAGAAAAGATGCTCCACCATTTCCTTTTTATACGTCATTTCTGTCTGAGAATCGAGAATATATTTCAAAAAATTAACACTTTTCCAAACCAAATCCATATCATCCTGATGAAAAGGAACGCCCACATTCATCTGCTGACGGAAATAGCGGTACGTTATCAACCTGTTGAATTTCAAAGACAAAGCGGAAATAAATTCGCGTTTGTAAGAAACCATCCTCGACTGAAAATCGTCGCTCACGGAAATCAATTCGTAAACCGTCTGCGGGTCAGTCACCATAAACATATTCGCAGACAATTCGAGGTCGCTGAAATGTTGTCGCAGTTTGATAGAACCGCTTTTGATGAAGATAAAAGCAGGATTATCTGGACGGAAAGGTTTGTCGGCGGAGATTCTTTCAAAGATATTATGTTGCGTAAAAATCTCAACCCCGAATTTTTCTAAAGCGGACATAAGACAAATGTAATCAATCTCTTTTTCGATTGCAAAAATTTATTATTTTAGTACACCCAAATTTGAGAATATGAGAAAGATCGATTTACTTTTCGCAGAATATGCCGAAAGCCACAGAAATTCCACCAACAAGCTGATTCACTGGATCTGTGTTCCGCTTATCTTTTGGACGATTTTAGGATTTATTTCTTTGATTCCTTCCCCACATTTTTGTGCGCCTTACTTTGGATGTATCAGTCTGGTTAGTTTGATTGTTGTTATTTTGGTGACTTTATTTTATCTCAGACTTTCTCTTCTAATTGGTTTTATTATGATTTTTGCAATGCTTTTGATGGAGCATTTGGCATATGCTTTCAATATTCATTTTGGAAACAAATCGTGGATGATTTTTCTCGCAGTTTTTGTAATTACATGGATTTTACAATTTGTTGGACATAAAATTGAGGGTAAGAAGCCGTCATTTTTGAAAGATCTACAGTTTCTTTTGATTGGACCGATTTGGTTGTTGAGTTTTGTCTTGAAGAAGTTGGGGATTAGATATTGATTTTAAATTTTGTTTTTTAAACGCAAGGTTAAGCAAAGATTTTTGTTAAAAGCTTTTTGTATATTTTTAAGGTATACAATGGCGTTCTACTTAGCAATGAAATACTATTTTTCAGAAAGTAATTTCAGTATAAAGTAATTTAAATTCAAATTAATCTTCCAAAGCATACACTGCAAAACTTGCCAACCAATGATCTCCTCCATAATTTCCTTGGAATAATAATGGAAGTCCATTGTTCAAAAAGATGGTTGCTGTTTTCTGAAATTGTTTTTTCAATGGATGATTATCAGGAAGTGTCTTAGCAATTCCTTTCATACACCATGCTTTTGTGAAAGATAAGCCCACAAGATGAACAGTTTGATAATCGCTCAGATCACTCACAACAGGAATCTTCTCAATATTTTCCAAACTTCTTTTTTCATAGAAGTTATCCAGCCATTTTACAAATTCTTTTTGGGGAAGAATTCTACGCATTAAGTCGGCAATTTCAAGGCTTGGCGAGAAAAAATCTGAACCATCAGGTTCAAGATATGCTGGAGTTTTTGTATTATTTAAATAGAAATATTTTGCTTTTTCAGTCAATTGGTTTTCAAAATCTTTATCCTTAGCAGCTCTTGCCCAGTCCAACGCAAAAACCATTGCAAATGCTGTGTTAGGATGAACTCCAGTTCTGTTTGGATAAGTTTGTTTAGGCAAATACGTTTTCCATGAAGCAAGAATTTTGTCAGTAAGAGGTTTTAAATTCTCATGCCAGATCTTTGCTTTCGGATGATTCCAGCTCATGAGTTCTTCGTCTAACTTGAGAAGCCAAGCCCAACCATACGTTCGCTCGAAAGTTGTCGTCAGCTGATATTTTGTAAAATAATCTGCTTCCACTTGAAGATTTTCCTTCTTAAATGAATTATCTAAAATATTTTCAATGTCTTTAGCAACGGATAAATTGGGTTTGGTCTTTAACAAACGAACCAGCATCCAATGTCCATGAACAGAAGAATGCCAATCGAAACATCCATAAAAGCTTGGATGAAGATCTTTTGGTGTTAGATGAACTTCATTTGCAGTATTGATAATGTGTGCTGTTTTATTAGGATATTCCTGATTAATACAGTGCAATGGCTTTTCAGAGAGCTTTATAGCCATTTCATCCGTTAATTTCGGAGATTCCTGAGCAAAAATTAAAAATGGAGAGAAGATAAATACTAAAAGACTTTTTTTCATTTTATAAAAATATTAATTAAAATTTAACTGTAACAGTCTTACAGCGAATTATTAATTAATTCCAATTAAAATATTTGAGATATTTATAACAAATAAAACCTCAAGCACGTTTTTTGATACCACATTGAAAAATTCATTTATGAAAAAGATAATTTTACCATTATTTTGTTTGATCCTTTTTAATTGTAACAAATCTGAAAATCAACATGAAGTAAAAGCAGATTTAGTTGAGATCATCGAAGACGACAAAGCAACAGGTGCGTCAATGAATATGATGATTCCGCCTCCGCCACCAAAAGAAGAAGTTCCGATAAGTTCAGTTTCCGCAAAGGCCGTAAACACAACACCAAATGTCTCAGCACCACAAAATAATAGTATTGCCAAGAAAATTATCAAAAATGGTGATCTTGAAATTCAGGTTGGGGATATAAAAAAAGCTCATCAACAGGTAAATGAAATTGTAAAAAACAATAACGCATACATCCAAACTGAACGTTTTAATAATACTGATATTGCTGAAAAACAGTTTTTCACAATCCGTGTTCCGCATAAAAATTTTGATGCTTTAATCAATTCTTTTTCTAATGGCGTTGGTTCTGTATTATCCAAAAATATTGCTTCTGATGACGTGACAGAAGAGTACACAGATGTTTCCATCAAGTTAGATAACAAGAAGATTTATCTGGAAAAATACCGTGATATGTTGCGAAGTGCAAAAACCACAAAAGACATGTTGGAAATTCAGGAAAATATTCGGGAACTGGAAGATGAGATTGATGTTTCGGAAGGACGACTTCGTTTTATCGACGACCGAGTCAACTACAGTACCTTGGAATTAATGCTGTATAAAGAAAAAGTAAGAAGTTCAGCAACATCAAAAATAGGTTTTGGAAGCCGTTTTGGAGATTCTATTACAGAAGGCTGGAATAGTTTCATAGCTTTCTTTTTAGGAATTATTTCTTTTTGGCCTTTCTTATTACTGATTCCAATAATCATTTTCGTTTGGAAAAAGTGGAGGAAAAACAGAGTTAAAAAATAAAATCATAAAACAAAAAACATCCGAATACTTGTGGTATTCGGATGTTTCATTGCAATAAATAATTTATCTAGGCATTAAAATGCGATTTTACAGTTTCTAAAACCTGCTCATCAGACATTTGTTGCGAAGTTTCTAAAGTGATTTTTAAATCTTTAAACTGAGCGGTGTCATGCAGATACTTTTTCAATTCCTCCTGAATTGTGCCAGGACCTGTAATCAATACTTCTTCAGAATTTGTAAGCAGATGTTCAACTTCCTTGAAAAATTTAACTTTATTCGTTTGTTCAGCATTATTACCTGCATTTTCACTTGAGTTTCCGTGTTGAATAATTGCTTTCACCGGACTGCATAAGAAAAATTTGAATGCATTTTGAGCATCATGATTTTTTACGACTACAGCTTTTTGGGTATCGATCCAAAGACCTGCTAATTTTTTGTCAGACATATTATATTTTTTAATGTTATAGGTATGTATAGACAAGAATGATGCTAAAGAGTTGTTAATGGCTGTTAAATAATAAATAAAGAATTTCTTAAACATAAATTTCACAAATGAATTCCACGAATGACATTATGTTTAAAAATAAATCTGCGTAATCAGCAAAATCTGCGAGAGATAAATATTCAATTTTATTTTCCTAAAACGAACACCGCAGGAATTTTATGTAATTCAGGTTTTTGTTTCTGCCAGTCCTTAATGCTTAAAGTTTTTATGAATTCATGCTCCGAATCATTAATGTTTGCAGCAATGCAAAGCTTTGTATTGGGTGAAAGAAATTTACACAAATCATCGAAGAGCGCATTATTTCTGTAAGGCGTTTCCATGAAAATCTGGGTATAACCCGTTTTTTGAAGTTCACTTTCCAGATATTGGATTCTCTTTTTCTTTTCGCCTTTTTCTATCGGAAGATAACCGTTAAAGGTAAATTCCTGACCGTTAAAACCGCTTGAAATTAAAGCTAAAATAATCGATGAAGGCCCAGAAATAGGAATCACTCTGATTTTTTTCTCATGACACCATTTTACAATCAGATTTCCAGGGTCTGCGATACAAGGAAGTCCGGCTTCTGATAATAATCCGAAATCCTGACCGTTGAGCATTCTGTCCTGAGCTTCTTTAATGTCAGAATTTTCTGTGTATTTATCTAAAAGAAATAACTTTAAATCTGCTTGCTTTTTCTCTGGAGCGAAAAACTTGATCACTTTTCTTGCAGTTTTTTCATTTTCAACAAAGAAAAAGTCGGTCTGCATGATATAATCTTTAATCACTGGTGAAAAATGAGTGATTGGGGTATTTTCTGAAAGATAGGCAGGAATTAAGAAAAGCATTGTTGTAAATTATGAGTTGAATTTTAATGAAAAAAATATGTATTCTATATCTTATTAGTGATAACCTGTTGCTGTAATTGATGTGAAATTTTATTGCATGCATTATCCAATAACTGAAAAACATTTTCAAAATCATTGATGTCGCCCCAGTAAGGATCAGGAACTTCTGAGTTTTGATGATTTCCAGCTTCTTCTAAAAACAGATGAACTTTCTGACGTTGCTCTTCATTTTTAGTCATAAAAATCACATCTTCAAGATTCTTCAAATCCATACAATAGATTTTATCAAATTTATCTAAATCTGATATAAGAAGTGGTCTGGATTTTTGTCTTGAAATATCAATGCCGTGATTGGCCGCGGTTTTCACGGCTCTTTTGTCAGGTGTTTCTCCTTCATGCATTGAAATTGTACCTACAGAATCAACAAAAAAATTGTCAGGAAGTTTAGATCTTAAAATTCCTTCAGCAAGCGGACTTCTGCAGATATTTCCTAAACAAACCATCAGTATTTTCATTGAACTAAATTTTAGAATTATATATTTTCAGTTGACAAAATTAAATAAAAAATGGAGAACAAAATTTATTCTCCATTTTCCTATTATTTTAAATTACAGATTAATGCTTGATTTTCTCTGTCAATTCTTTTACGTATTTTTTAATTTCCTTATCAATTTTAGAAACATCTTTTATCGTATCGCAAGCGTACATCACCGTTGAGTGGTCTTTCCCTCCCATTTCTTCACCAATTTTAGTAAATGTTGCATTGGTAAATTCTTTAGCAAAATACATCGCTAATTGTCTTGGTAAAGCGATTTCTCTTTTTCTTGTTTTAGATAAAAGCTGCTCTCTTTTGATTCCGAAATACTCACATACAACTTCCTGAATGTAAGGAATATTGATGACCTTTTTCTGATTGGCAGCAATCTTATTGATGGTTTCCTTTAATAATTCAAGACTTAAATCTGATTTGTAAATTGTAGAATAAGCAATCACTGAATTGATAACACCAATCAATTCTCTTACGTTGGTTTTTGCTTCTGCAGCAAGGAAGTCTAACATATCATCTGCCAAAACGATTCCGTCTCTGCTTAGTTTATCAACGATAATTTTTCTTCTTGTATCTAAATCGGGAGATTTGATCTCTGCAGAAAGTCCCCATTTGAAACGGGAAACAATTCTGTCCTGAATATCCATAATATCGACAGGAGCTTTATCTGAAGTCAGGATAATCTGCTTTCCGTTTTGATGCAGATAATCAAAAATATGGAAGAAACTGTCCTGTGTTGCCGATTTACCAGATAAGAACTGAATATCATCGATAATCAGAACATCTACCATTTGGTAAAAATTAGCAAACTCCGTCTGTTTATGAGCTTTCGCAGCTGAAATAAACTGCTGGATAAATTTTTCTGAAGAAAGATAAAGAACCACTTTATCCGGAAACTGGCTTTTCACTTCAAGACCAACCGCCTGACCAAGGTGGGTTTTACCAACACCATAACCTCCGTATAAAAATAGTGGGTTAAATGCCGTAGAACCAGGCCTTTTTGCTATAGATCTGGCAACCGTAGAAGCAAACTTGTTGCTCTCACCTTCCACATAATTATCGAAAGAAAAATCAGCTTTCAGGTTAGAATCAATATTTACTTTTTTAATTCCCGGAACAACGAAAGGATTAACAATATTAGATGAAAAACCCTGAGGCATTGTTTCCTGCATTTTTGGTGTAGGAACGGTTTTGCCTTTCATATTCATCGTAACGGGCTTTTCTAAACCGCTTGGCTTATTTTCCATTACCGAATACCAAAGTTTAACGCCTTTACCGATGTTTTTCTTCAGGGCAGCAGAAAGCAACGATAAGTAATTATCTTCAATATATTCTTTGTAAAAATCACTCGGAACCATCAACGTCAAATTGTTGTCAACCAATGAAATTGGCTGCACTTTATCAAACAGTAAGTCGAAGGATTTTTCGAGTTTTTTAAGATCAGAATTATCTTCAGCCGCGTTTAAATTATCTCGCATAAACTGAAGGCACTTCTGCCATATCATCATTAAATTTTCATCCAT